>NZ_PTSR01000039.1:0-18829 GCF_002965345.1 Escherichia sp. MOD1-EC5950 | reverse complement strand
GCCGCATCTAAAATCAGGTGGAACGCTAGTTTATGCCACCTGTTCGGTGTTACCGGAAGAGAATAGCCAACAGATTAAAGCCTTCCTGCAACGCACTGAAGATGCAATGCTTTGCGAAACAGGAACACCAGAGCAACCGGGTAAACAAAATCTGCCCGACGCCGAAGAAGGTGACGGCTTCTTTTACGCTAAGCTAATTAAAAAGTGATGAGATAACGGGTCGCGACTGATGAAAATTATCATTCTGGGTGCCGGCCAGGTTGGTGGCACGCTGGCGGAAAACCTGGTAGGCGAAAATAACGATATTACCGTTGTCGATACCAATGGTGAGCGTCTGCGGACCTTGCAGGATAAATTTGACCTGCGAGTCGTTCAGGGTCATGGCTCTCACCCACGGGTCTTGCGAGAGGCCGGTGCCGATGACGCCGATATGCTGGTTGCAGTAACCAGTTCAGATGAAACCAATATGGTTGCCTGTCAGGTAGCCTACTCGCTTTTCAACACCCCTAACCGTATCGCTCGCATCCGTTCACCAGATTACGTCCGGGATGCCGATAAGCTCTTTCATTCAGACGCTGTACCAATTGATCATCTGATAGCACCAGAGCAGTTGGTTATCGATAATATTTACCGGCTGATTGAATATCCCGGCGCATTACAGGTGGTGAACTTCGCAGAAGGCAAAGTCAGCCTGGCAGTAGTCAAAGCCTATTATGGCGGCCCGCTGATTGGTAATGCGCTTTCGACCATGCGCGAGCATATGCCACATATCGATACCCGTGTAGCGGCCATCTTCCGTCACGATCGCCCCATTCGTCCACAAGGATCAACCATCGTTGAAGCTGGCGATGAAGTGTTCTTTATTGCCGCTTCGCAACATATCCGCGCAGTGATGAGTGAATTACAGCGCCTGGAAAAACCGTATAAACGCATTATGTTGGTTGGTGGCGGTAATATCGGTGCCGGGTTGGCGCGTCGACTGGAAAAAGATTACAGCGTCAAACTCATCGAACGTAATCAGCAACGTGCCGCCGAGCTGGCAGAAAAATTGCAAAATACGATCGTCTTTTTTGGTGATGCATCAGATCAAGAACTGTTGGCCGAAGAACATATTGATCAAGTTGATCTGTTCATCGCCGTCACCAACGATGACGAGGCCAATATCATGTCGGCCATGCTTGCTAAACGCATGGGTGCGAAAAAGGTAATGGTGTTGATCCAGCGTCGCGCTTATGTGGATCTGGTTCAAGGAAGCGTGATCGATATTGCGATTTCACCGCAACAGGCAACCATTTCTGCGCTACTCAGTCACGTACGAAAAGCAGATATCGTTGGTGTTTCCTCATTACGCCGCGGTGTAGCTGAAGCTATTGAAGCCGTTGCTCACGGGGATGAAAGTACTTCTCGTGTTGTCGGTAGGGTTATAGATGAAATTAAACTGCCGCCGGGAACAATTATCGGTGCTGTGGTTCGTGGAAATGATGTCATGATAGCCAATGATAATTTGCGCATTGAGCAAGGCGATCACGTGATTATGTTCCTGACAGATAAAAAGTTTATTACCGACGTTGAACGCCTCTTCCAGCCAAGTCCTTTCTTCTTGTAATTCATGAGGCGTCTTGTGGCGCCTTATTATTTCCTTTTGTTTTTCAAGGTTTAATTAAATTCATTCCTGACAGGAAAATAGCTTAACATTTGTTAGACTTATAAATGTCAGCTTCATAGGGAGAATAAGATGAGCATTATTAAAGAATTTCGCGAATTTGCGATGCGCGGGAATGTGGTGGATTTGGCTGTGGGTGTCATTATCGGTGCGGCCTTCGGTAAGATTGTCTCTTCACTGGTTGCCGATATCATCATGCCGCCGCTAGGTTTGTTAATTGGTGGGATCGACTTTAAACAGTTTGCTGTCACGTTACGCGATGCGCAGGGGGATGTACCCGCTGTTGTCATGCATTACGGTGTCTTCATTCAAAACGTATTTGATTTTCTGATTGTTGCCTTTGCCATCTTTATGGCGATTAAGCTAATCAACAAACTGAATCGTAAAAAAGAAGAACCGGCAGCGGCACCAGCACCAACTAAAGAAGAAGTGTTACTGACAGAGATTCGCGATTTGTTGAAAGAGCAAAATAACCGCTCTTAACAAATGCCTGAAAGCAGAAGGCCAGTGGTAAAAAAGTGATTTACTTTCTTGCCACTGGCCTCCCAGTTATTCCGGTTACCCTGTTTGCCTTTACGCATGTAACTTCCTTTCCCTTTCTTATTTTTCTCAACTCGTTGTCTGAACAAGGGATCATGCAGTAATGCTTCAATCGCATTATCCTTTATCTGCCCTTTAGTATGCTGATATCGACTCATAAAAACTCCTGTTGGTTATTTAACCGCGCGAGTGTAATCCTGCCAGTGCAATAAATCAACAGCCTGTTTTCACACCACTTGCACCTTGCTCAAGAGCTTCGAGAATTGAGCAATAAACGCTGCTATGGGCTGTTCCGCAGCAGGCATCATTAAGTCGTTGCAGTGAACGTTGCATACTCTGCAACTCAGCTATTCGTGCTTCCACTTCCTGTAGTCTTTCCTGCACAATGCCTTTTGATTCCTGGCAGGTATGATGTTCAGGATCGATACGGATCGACAACAACTCACGGATCGACTCAAGACTAAAACCGAGCTGTCTGGCATGCCGAATAAACTTCAAACGTCGGAGATCGCTTTCGGTATAAAGACGAAAACCACCTTCGGTACGTACTTCATGATCCATCATCTGCTGCTTTTCATAATAACGAATAGTGTCAGGCGTCACTTCCGCCAATTTTGCCAGCTCACCAATGCGATACATAAACGCTCTCTCAGTTGTCATTAATTTTATTCAGAAGCTTACCTGCATATTCGCCATGTAAAAATTCTGTGCTCAAACCTGCTTGTCGCAGTTTTAACTCTAGCAAAGATAACCTGCGGCTAACTTCCTGATATTGTGGATCGTCCTGACGAATGCTTTTAAGAATATCCAGAAGCTGAATTGCTTCCCTCCGCTGCTCAAGTTCTGGCGGTAAACAACCGGCATTCTTCAACAAGCGATACCCCGCACGTAATTCCGGTGGCACATGGGAATCATCATCCAGTATCAATGGTTCGCCGCTACCTGGTAGGTTATCAAACTCACCTTTCGCTTGCGCTTCTGATATATGGTGCTCTGCCCACTGGTCAAGTAACCACATAAATACTCCAGGGGATGAACAAAAAGAGTACAGCTATTGTAGATAAGTGGGGATGCGACGGGTATAAAAAAACCCGCCGGGGCGGGTTTTTTTACGTTGCTTCAGATTACTCTGCAGCAGCTTCTGCTTTCGATTCAGAACGATCAACCAGCTCGATGTATGCCATCGGCGCGTTGTCGCCTGCACGGAAGCCACACTTCAGAATGCGAGTGTAACCACCGGCGCGGCTCGCGAAACGCGGGCCCAGCTCGTTAAACAGTTTTGCCACGATCTCGTTATCACGAGTACGGGCGAATGCCAGACGACGATTAGCTACGCTATCAGTCTTGGCAAGAGTAATCAGCGGCTCAACTACGCGGCGCAGCTCTTTCGCTTTAGGCAGAGTCGTCTTGATGATTTCATGACGAACCAGTGAACCTGCCATATTGCGGAACATAGCCTGGCGATGGCTGCTGTTGCGGTTCAGTTGACGACCACTCTTACGATGGCGCATGACCTTATCCTTCTCAGTAAAACCTTAACCTGTGATCCGGTTACTCGTCAGCGATGCTTGCCGGTGGCCAGTTTTCCAGGCGCATGCCCAGAGACAGTCCACGGGAAGCCAGCACGTCTTTAATCTCAGTAAGAGATTTTTTACCAAGGTTAGGCGTTTTAAGAAGCTCAACCTCGGTACGCTGTACCAGATCACCGATATAGTGGATAGCTTCTGCTTTAAGGCAGTTAGCAGAGCGGACAGTCAATTCCAGATCGTCAACAGGGCGCAGCAGGATCGGATCGAACTCTGGTTTCTCTTCTTTCACTTCCGGCTGACGTACATCACGTAAGTCAACGAAAGCTTCCAGTTGTTCAGCCAGAATGGTTGCCGCACGACGAATCGCCTCTTCAGGATCGATTGTGCCGTTGGTTTCCATTTCGATGACCAGCTTGTCCAGGTCGGTACGCTGTTCTACACGCGCTGCTTCAACATTGTAGGCAATACGCTCTACAGGGCTGTAGCATGCGTCGACCAGCAGACGGCCGATTGGGCGCTCATCTTCTTCCGAATGAATTCGGGTAGAAGCCGGCACATAACCACGACCGCGCTGAACTTTGATACGCATGCTAATAGACGCGTTCTCATCGGTCAGGTGGCAGATCACGTGCTGCGGCTTGACGATTTCGACATCACCGTCGTGGGTGATATCGGCTGCAGTCACAGGGCCAATGCCAGATTTATTCAAGGTAAGAATAACTTCATCTTTGCCCTGAACTCTCACCGCCAGCCCTTTCAGGTTGAGCAGGATTTCCAGGATATCTTCCTGAACGCCTTCTTTGGTGCTGTACTCATGTAGTACACCATCAATCTCAACCTCGGTCACCGCGCAACCCGGCATCGATGAGAGCAGAATACGGCGCAGTGCGTTACCCAGAGTATGGCCAAAGCCACGCTCTAAAGGCTCAAGGGTCACCTTGGCGTGCGTCGAACTCACTTGCTCGATATCAACCAGGCGCGGTTTTAGAAACTCTGTCACAGAACCCTGCATTGTGTCCTCTCTTTGGTACTAAGCTTTACTTGGAGTAAAGCTCGACGATCAGGTGTTCGTTAATGTCCGCAGACAGATCAGAACGCTCCGGCTTACGCTTAAACGTACCTTCCATCTTGCCAGCATCAACTTCCAGCCAGGTTGGCTTTTCACGCTGCTCAGCCAGCTCCAGAGCGGCTTTCACGCGAGACTGCTTCTTCGCTTTCTCACGAATGCTTACAACGTCATTCGGACTAACCTGATAAGAAGCGATGTTAACAACACGACCGTTTACCATAATTGCTTTGTGGCTAACCAGCTGACGTGCTTCTGCACGAGTGGCACCGAAGCCCATACGGTATACAACGTTGTCCAGACGACCTTCCAGCAGAGCCAACAGGTTTTCACCGGTGTTGCCTTTCAGACGTGCTGCTTCTTTATAGTAGTTACGGAACTGACGCTCCAGCACACCATAGATACGGCGAACTTTTTGCTTTTCACGCAACTGCACACCATAGTCAGACAGACGCGGTTTACGCGCACCGTGCTGGCCAGGAGCTTGTTCAATTTTACACTTGGTATCGATCGCGCGAACGCCAGACTTAAGGAATAAGTCGGTACCCTCACGACGGCTCAGCTTGAGCTTAGGACCCAAATATCTTGCCATTTTCTTTCTCCA
Organism: Escherichia sp. MOD1-EC5950; assembly: GCF_002965345.1. Taxonomy (NCBI): domain Bacteria; kingdom Pseudomonadati; phylum Pseudomonadota; class Gammaproteobacteria; order Enterobacterales; family Enterobacteriaceae; genus Escherichia; species Escherichia sp. MOD1-EC5950. The sequence continues at coordinate 13,427 of NZ_PTSR01000039.1, read as the reverse complement.
ACAAACCTGGAAAACGAAGCGTTATACGCGACGTTTTTTCGGCGGACGACAACCGTTATGAGGGATCGGAGTCACATCAGTAATGTTAGTGATGCGGAAACCTGCGGCGTTCAGAGCACGAATAGTAGATTCGCGGCCTGGACCCGGACCTTTAACCATAACTTCCAGATTCTTGATGCCGTATTCTTTCACGGCGTCAGCGCAACGCTCTGCTGCAACCTGAGCTGCAAACGGAGTGGATTTGCGAGAACCACGGAAACCGGAACCACCGGCAGTTGCCCAACCCAACGCGTTACCCTGACGATCAGTGATAGTCACGATGGTGTTGTTGAAAGAAGCATGGATATGAGCCACGCCGTCAGAGACTTGTTTTCTTACACGTTTACGTGCACGAATTGGTGCCTTTGCCATTATTCAATCACCCCGATTATTTCTTGATCGGTTTGCGCGGACCCTTACGGGTACGTGCGTTGGTCTTGGTACGCTGACCGCGAACCGGGAGACCACGACGATGACGCAAACCGCGATAGCAACCAAGATCCATCAGGCGCTTGATGCTCATGCTGATTTCACGGCGCAGATCACCTTCAACGACAAATTTGGCAACTTCGTCACGCAGCGTGTCGATTTGTCCTTCAGACAGCTCACTGATCTTAACATCTTCAGCGATACCCGCTGCAGCCAGGATGGCTTTGGAACGGGTCTTGCCGACGCCATAAATCGAAGTTAATGCGATTACGGCATGCTTATGATCAGGAATGTTAATGCCTGCTATACGGGCCACTATGCACTCCTACTATTTAATATGTACGTTCCATGCTGAAAAGCCCGTTTTCAGGATACTCAAATGGAAACGCACAGACATACAAAAGATTGGCTGGCTAATCTAGCCAGCTCAACCCAACTTTGCAAGAAAAATATGCGAATAAATCAGCCTTGGCGCTGTTTATGCTTCGGCTCGGCACTGCAAATCACACGGATGACACCATCACGCTTAACGATTTTGCAGTTACGGCATAATTTCTTGACGGAAGCACGAACTTTCATTTTTACTCTCCGTAACTTCTCGGGCGCCCAATTAACGGCCGTAGCCTTTCAGGTTCGCCTTCTTCAATGCAGACTCATACTGACTGGACATCATCAGAGTTTGCACTTGAGCCATAAAGTCCATAATCACGACAACAACGATAAGCAGTGAGGTTCCACCGAAGTAGAACGGTACTTTCATTGCATCACGCATGAACTCCGGGATCAGGCAGATAAAGGTAATGTACAGCGCACCAACCAGGGTCAGGCGGGTCATTACTTTATCGATATACTTCGCCGTTTGCTCTCCCGGACGAATTCCTGGTACAAATGCACCGGACTTCTTCAGGTTATCTGCTGTTTCACGCGGGTTGAAAACCAACGCCGTGTAGAAGAAACAGAAGAAGATGATTGCAGACGCATAGAGTAACACATAAAGCGGTTGCCCAGGCTGCAAATACAGCGAAATTGTTGTCAGCCAGTTCCAACCAGTACCGCCCCCGAACCATGACGCAATGGTTGCCGGGAACAGAATAATACTGGAAGCGAAGATTGCCGGGATTACCCCCGCCATATTCACTTTCAGCGGTAAATGTGTGCTCTGTGCAGCATAGACACGACGACCCTGCTGACGTTTCGCGTAGTTTACCACAATGCGGCGTTGGCCACGCTCAACAAATACAACAAAGAACGTCACTGCAAATACTAATACTGCAACCAACAGCAACACGAGGAAGTGCAGGTCGCCTTGACGCGCTTGCTCGATAGTATGGGCAATGGCTGGCGGGAGTCCCGCGACAATACCGGCGAAGATAATGATTGAGATACCGTTGCCGATACCACGTTCAGTAATCTGTTCACCCAACCACATCAGGAACATTGTTCCTGTGACCAGACTTACAACAGCGGTGAAGTAGAATGCAAAGCCCGGATTCATAACCAGGCCTTGCATACCAGGCATATTCGGAAGACCGGTAGCAATACCGATCGACTGAAATATTGCCAGCACCAGAGTACCGTAGCGGGTGTACTGGCTGATCTTACGACGACCAGACTCCCCTTCTTTCTTAATTTCTGCCAGCGTTGGATGGACCACCGTCAGCAACTGGATAATAATTGATGCCGAAATGTACGGCATAATACCCAGAGCAAAGATAGAAGCACGGCTGAGAGCACCACCAGAGAACATGTTGAACATTTCAATGATGGTGCCTCGCTGTTGCTCAAGCAGTTTGGCAAGTACAGCGGCATCAATACCAGGGATCGGAATGAAAGAGCCAATACGGAACACAATCAGCGCACCGATAACAAACAGCAGTCTGCGTTTCAGCTCGCCTAAGCCACCTTTGGCACTTTGAAAATCTAATCCCGGTTGTTTAGCCATCTGCTACTTATTCCTCGATTTTACCGCCAGCAGCTTCGATAGCAGCACGAGCGCCTTTAGTAACACGCAGGCCACGAACAGTTACCGGAGTTGTAACTTCACCAGCCAGGATCACTTTCGCGAACTCGATCTGGATACCGATAATGTTAGCCGCTTTCAGCGTATTCAGGTCTACAACACCGCCTTCTACTTTAGCCAGGTCAGACAGACGAACTTCGGCTGTAATCGCTGCTTTACGAGAAGTGAAGCCGAATTTCGGCAGACGACGGTACAGAGGCATCTGACCACCCTCAAAACCGCGACGTACGCCACCGCCAGAACGAGACTTCTGACCTTTGTGACCACGACCACCGGTTTTACCGAGGCCAGAACCGATACCACGACCCAGGCGTTTACCCGCCTTTTTGGAGCCTTCGGCCGGAGACAGAGTATTTAAACGCATCTCTTACTCCTCAACTTTAACCATGAAGGAAACCGCGTTGATCATACCGCGAATAGCAGGAGTATCCTCGCGCTCTACGGTGTGACCAATACGACGCAGACCCAGGCCAAGCAGCGTTGCCTTGTGTTTCGGCAGACGACCGATTGCACTGCGGGTTTGAGTAATTTTAATAGTCTTTGCCATGGTTTATTTCCCCAGAATTTCTTCAACGGATTTACCACGCTTGGCAGCGACCATTTCTGGAGAACTCATATTTTCCAGGCCATCAATAGTTGCACGAACCACGTTGATCGGGTTGGTAGAACCATATGCTTTAGCCAGAACGTTATGAACTCCAGCGACTTCCAGAACGGCGCGCATTGCACCACCGGCAATGATACCAGTACCTTCGGAAGCCGGCTGCATGAATACGCGAGAACCCGTATGAACACCTTTAACAGGGTGCTGCAGAGTGCCGTTATTCAGCGCGACGTTAATCATATTGCGACGGGCTTTTTCCATCGCTTTCTGGATCGCTGCTGGAACTTCACGCGCTTTACCGTAACCAAAACCAACGCGACCGTTACCATCGCCTACTACAGTCAGAGCTGTGAAGGAGAAAATACGACCACCTTTAACGGTTTTAGATACGCGGTTTACCGCGATCAGCTTTTCCTGCAGTTCGCCAGCTTGTTTTTCGATGTGAGCCATCTTACACCTCTACCTTAGAACTGAAGGCCAGCTTCACGGGCAGCATCTGCCAGTGCCTGGACACGACCATGATATTGGAACCCGGAACGGTCAAAGGATACATCTTTGATGCCTTTTTCCAGAGCGCGTTCAGCGACAGCTTTACCCACAGCTGCAGCCGCGTCTTTGTTACCGGTGTACTTCAGTTGTTCAGCGATAGCTTTTTCTACAGTAGAAGCAGCTACCAGAACTTCAGAACCGTTCGGTGCAATTACCTGTGCGTAAATGTGACGCGGGGTACGATGTACCACCAGGCGAGTTGCGCCCAGCTCCTGGAGCTTGCGGCGTGCGCGGGTCGCACGACGGATACGAGCAGATTTCTTATCCATAGTGTTACCTTACTTCTTCTTAGCCTCTTTGGTACGCACGACTTCGTCGGCGTAACGAACACCCTTGCCTTTATAAGGCTCAGGACGACGGTAGGCGCGCAGATCCGCTGCAACCTGGCCGATCACCTGCTTATCAGCGCCTTTCAGCACGATTTCAGTCTGAGTCGGACATTCAGCAGTGATACCCGCAGGCAGCTGATGGTCAACAGGATGAGAGAAACCCAGAGACAGGTTAATCACATTGCCTTTAACCGCTGCACGATAACCTACACCAACCAGCTGCAGCTTCTTAGTGAAGCCTTCGGTAACACCGATAACCATTGAGTTCAGCAGGGCACGCGCAGTGCCAGCCTGTGCCCAACCGTCTGCGTAACCATCACGCGGACCGAAGGTCAGGGTATTATCTGCATGTTTAACTTCAACAGCATCGTTGAGAGTACGAGTCAGCTCGCCGTTTTTACCTTTGATCGTAATAACCTGACCGTTGATTTTTACATCAACGCCGGCAGGAACAACGACCGGTGCTTTAGCAACACGAGACATTTTTTCCTCCGATTAGGCTACGTAGCAGATAATTTCGCCACCAAGACCAGCCTGGCGCGCTGCACGATCAGTCATAACACCTTTAGAGGTAGAAACAACTGCGATACCCAGACCCGCCATAACTTTCGGCAGCTCATCTTTACGTTTATAGATGCGCAGACCTGGGCGGCTGACACGCTGAATGCTTTCTACAACAGCTTTGCCCTGGAAATACTTAAGAGTCAGTTCCAGTTCAGGCTTGGTGTCGCCTTCAACTTTAAAATCTTCAATAAAACCTTCTTCCTTCAGCACGTTGGCGATTGCCACTTTCAGCTTGGAGGAAGGCATGGTGACCGCAGCTTTGTTCGCGGCCTGACCGTTACGGATACGGGTCAGCATATCCGCGATCGGATCTTGCATGCTCATCTGTCTTTACTCCCGTGATTCAATTGGTGACAATTACCAGCTAGCCTTTTTCAGACCCGGGATTTCACCGCGCATAGCGGCTTCACGGACCTTAATACGGCTCAACCCGAACTTCCGCAGGAAACCATGCGGACGACCTGTTTGACGGCAGCGGTTACGCTGACGAGACGGGCTGGAATCACGCGGCAGAGTCTGCAGCTTGAGAACAGCATTCCAACGATCTTCGTCGGAAGCGTTCACATCAGAGATGATCGCTTTCAGTTCAGCGCGTTTCGCGAAGTATTTATCAGCTAAAGCTACGCGTTTTACTTCGCGTGCTTTCATTGATTGCTTAGCCATTTAGTAACCCTACCTTACTTGCGGAACGGGAAGTCAAAGGCAGCCAGCAGAGCACGGCCTTCTTCGTCAGATTTCGCAGTAGTGGTAATGGTAATATCCAAACCACGAACGCGGTCGACTTTATCGTAGTCGATTTCTGGGAAGATGATCTGCTCACGGACACCCATGCTGTAGTTACCACGACCGTCGAAAGACTTAGCGGACAAGCCACGGAAGTCACGGATACGCGGTACAGCAATAGTGATCAGGCGCTCAAAGAACTCCCACATGCGTTCGCCACGCAGAGTTACTTTACAGCCGATCGGATAGCCCTGACGGATTTTGAAGCCTGCAACAGATTTGCGTGCTTTGGTGATCAGCGGTTTTTGACCGGAGATTGCTGCCAGGTCTGCTGCTGCGTTATCCAGCAGTTTTTTGTCAGCGATCGCTTCACCAACACCCATGTTCAGGGTGATCTTCTCGACCCGAGGGACTTGCATGACAGAATTGTAGTTAAACTCAGTCATGAGTTTTTTAACTACTTCGTCTTTGTAGTAATCATGCAGTTTCGCCATCGTACTACTCCAAATTACTTGATAGTTTCGCTGTTAGACTTGAAGAAACGGACTTTTTTACCGTCTTCGAATCTAAAGCCTACACGGTCAGCCTTGCCGGTTGCCGCATTGAAGATTGCTACGTTGGAAACCTGAATAGCGGCTTCTTTCTCAACGATGCCACCCGGTTGGTTCAGAGCCGGAACTGGCTTCTGGTGTTTCTTAACCAGGTTGATACCTTCAACAATGACCTTGCCGGAAGACAGGACATTCTTAACTTTACCGCGCTTACCTTTATCTTTACCGGTTAACACGATAACTTCGTCATCACGACGGATCTTCGCTGCCATGATTCGCTCCTTAGAGTACTTCTGGTGCCAGAGAGATAATTTTCATGAACTTCTCACTACGAAGCTCACGAGTTACCGGCCCAAAAATACGCGTACCGATAGGCTGCTCGCTGTTGTTGTTCAGAAGAACACAAGCATTACCATCGAAGCGAATGACAGAACCGTCCGGGCGACGAACACCCTTCTTGGTGCGCACCACTACCGCCTTCAGCACATCACCTTTTTTGACCTTACCACGCGGAATTGCTTCTTTGATGGTGATCTTGATGATGTCGCCTACGCCTGCGTAGCGACGGTGCGAGCCACCCAGAACCTTGATACACATTACGCGACGTGCACCGGAGTTGTCGGCGACGTTCAGCATAGTCTGTTCTTGGATCATTTTAGTGCTCCGCTAATGTCAACTACTACTGAGACCCGAAAATCAGGCCGTTAAAAAGCCCCATATCGAGGGCGCGGCATTATAACACCGCTTCAACGATAAGGGTAGAAAAAATAAACGGCTCATCGCTGAGCCGTTTATTCGTATCGAGAAAGTGTACTGTATTACAGAACCGCTTTCTCTACAACGCGAACCAGCGTCCAGGATTTGGTCTTGGACAGCGGACGGCATTCGCGGATTTCAACCACGTCACCGATACCGCATTCGTTGTTCTCGTCATGTACGTGCAGTTTGGTCGTACGCTTGATGAATTTACCGTAGATCGGGTGTTTCACAAAACGTTCGATAGCAACAACAATGGATTTCTCCATTTTGTCGCTAACAACGCGACCTTGCAGAGTACGGATTTTATCGGTCATTACGCACCCGCCTTCTCAGTCAGTAAAGTCTTAACGCGTGCGACATCGCGACGCACTTGCTTCAACAGGTGAGACTGTTGCAGCTGGCCACTTGCAGCCTGCATACGCAGGTTGAACTGCTCACGCAGCAGGTTCAGCAGCTCGGTGTTCAGCTCTTCAACGCTCTTCTCACGCAGCTCTTTTGCTTTCATTACATCACCGTCTTAGTTACAAAGGTGGTTTTAATCGGCAGTTTCGCTGCTGCCAGCTTGAATGCTTCACGGGCCAGCTCTTCCGGAACACCGTCCATTTCATACAGGACTTTACCCGGCTGAATCAAGGCAACCCAATACTCCACGTTACCTTTACCTTTACCCATACGCACTGCCAGCGGCTTTTCAGTGATCGGTTTGTCCGGGAACACACGGATCCAGATCTTACCTTGACGCTTAACTGCACGGGTCATAGCACGACGTGCTGCTTCGATCTGACGTGCAGTCAGACGACCACGGCCAACAGCTTTCAGACCGAAGCTGCCGAAGCTAACATCCGTACCCTGCGCCAGACCGCGGTTACGGCCTTTGTGCATTTTACGGAATTTTGTACGCTTTGGTTGTAACATCAGCGACGCTCCTTATTTACGGCCTTTACGCTGCTGCTTTTTAGGCTGAGCAGCCGGTTTTTCCGGTTGTTCAACAGCAGCCATACCACCCAGGATCTCGCCTTTGAAGATCCACACTTTAACGCCGATTACACCGTAAGTGGTGTGCGCTTCGGAGGTGTTGTAGTCGATGTCAGCACGCAGAGTGTGCAGCGGTACGCGACCTTCGCGGTACCATTCGGTACGTGCGATTTCCGCGCCGCCCAGACGGCCGCTAACTTCAACTTTGATACCTTTAGCGCCCAGACGCATTGCGTTCTGTACAGCACGCTTCATAGCACGACGGAACATAACGCGACGTTCCAGCTGAGAAGTGATGCTGTCAGCAACCAGTTTTGCGTCCAGTTCAGGCTTACGAACTTCGGCGATGTTGATCTGTGCAGGAACGCCAGCGATGTCCGCTACGACCTTACGCAGTTTTTCTACGTCTTCACCTTTCTTACCGATAACGATACCCGGGCGAGCAGTGTGAATGGTTACACGGATGCTCTTAGCCGGACGCTCGATAACGATACGAGATACGGACGCTTTAGCCAGTTCCTTAGTCAGGTACTGACGTACTTTAAAATCGCTGTCCAGGTTGTCAGCGAATTCTTTGGTGTTCGCAAACCAGGTAGAGTTCCATGGTTTTACAATACCCAGGCGAATACCATTAGGATGTACTTTCTGACCCATTGCTAGTCTCCAGAGTCTCAGCGATCGGACACAACCACAGTGATGTGGCTGGTGCGCTTCAGGATGCGATCTGCACGACCTTTTGCACGCGGCATAATGCGCTTCATGCTCGGGCCTTCGTCTACGAAAATTTTCGTAACTTTCAGATCGTCAATGTCAGCGCCATCGTTGTGTTCAGCGTTAGCAATGGCAGATTCCAGAACCTTCTTGACCAGTACAGCCGCTTTCTTGTTGGTGTAGGTCAGAATATCCAGAGCCTGCGACACTTTCTTACCGCGAATCAGGTCAGCAACAAGGCGAACCTTCTGAGCAGAAGAACGAGCATGGCGATGTTTAGCGATAGTTTCCATCTCTTCCTCCTACCTTATTTCTTTTTCGCTTTTTTATCAGCAGCATGGCCGCGATAAGTACGAGTCGGTGCGAATTCACCCAGTTTGTGACCAACCATTTCGTCGGTTACAAATACCGGAACGTGCTGACGACCATTATGGACAGCGATGGTCAAACCGATCATGTTAGGAAAGATCGTTGAACGACGGGACCAAGTGCGCAGGGGCTTCTTGTCTCCGCTTTCCACCGCTTTCTCTACCTTCTTCAGCAAGTGCAGGTCAATAAAAGGACCTTTCTTGAGAGAACGTGGCATGGCTTATCCTCTAAAATTATTTGCTACGGCGACGTACGATAAATTTATCAGTACGCTTGTTGCTGCGGGTCTTCTTACCTTTGGTCTGAACGCCCCACGGAGTTACCGGGTGCTTACCAAAGTTACGACCTTCACCACCACCATGTGGGTGGTCTACCGGGTTCATCGCCGTACCGCGAACGGTAGGACGAACACCACGCCAGCGTGCAGCACCTGCTTTACCCAGAACGCGCAGCATATGCTCAGCATTGCCAACTTCGCCCAGAGTAGCGCGGCAGTCTGCTTCTACTTTACGCATTTCACCAGAACGCAGACGCAGGGTGACATAAGCACCGTCGCGAGCAACGATCTGAACGTAAGTACCAGCGGAACGTGCCAGCTGACCGCCTTTACCTGGTTTCATTTCTACGTTGTGAACAGTAGAACCAACCGGGATGTTGCGCATCGGCAGAGTGTTGCCTGGTTTGATTGCAGCATCAACGCCAGACTGAATCTGGTCGCCAGCTTTCAGGCCTTTAGGGGCCAGGATGTAACGGCGCTCACCGTCTTTGTACAGAACCAGCGCGATGTTCGCGGAACGGTTCGGATCGTACTCAAGACGTTCAACAACTGCCGGAATACCGTCTTTGTTGCGTTTGAAGTCAACAATACGGTAAGCCTGCTTGTGGCCACCACCGATATGACGAGTGGTGATACGGCCATTGTTGTTACGACCACCGGATTTGCTGTTTTTTTCCAGCAACGGAGCAAAAGGTTTGCCCTTGTGCAGCTCAGGGTTAACCACTTTAACAACGTGGCGACGACCCGGAGATGTCGGTTTACATTTAACAACTGCCATTGTATTACTCCTCCGACTTACTCAGCGCCGCCAACGAAGTCCAGGTTCTGGCCTTCTTTCAGGGTGACGTAAGCTTTTTTCCAGTCGCTACGACGACCGATACGCTGTCCGTGACGTTTAACTTTCCCTTTAACAACCAGGGTGTTAACGACTTCGACTTCGACTTCAAACAGTTTCTGCACAGCAGCTTTGATTTCTGCTTTGGTCGCGTCTTTAGCAACTTTGAGCACGATGGTGTTAGATTTTTCCATCGCAGTAGACGCTTTTTCAGAAACGTGCGGTGCACGCAGCACCTTCAGCAGACGTTCTTCACGAATCATGCCAGCATCTCCTCAACTTGCTTAACAGCATCAGCAGTCATTACGACTTTGTCGAAGGCGATCAGGCTAACCGGGTCGATACCAGTTGCATCGCGTACGTCAACCTTGTGCAGGTTGCGCGCAGCCAGGAACAGGTTCTCGTCCAGCTCACCGGTGATGATCAGCACATCTTCCAGAGCCATGTCTTTCAGTTTCTGTGCCAGCAGCTTAGTTTTCGGTGCTTCTACAGAGAACTTCTCGACAACGATCAGACGATCCTGACGTACCAGTTCGGACAGGATGCTTTTCAGCGCGCCGCGGTACATCTTCTTGTTAACTTTTTGACTGTGGTCCTGCGGACGAGCAGCGAAGGTCACGCCACCAGAACGCCAAATCGGGCTCTTGATAGAACCAGAACGCGCACGGCCGGTGCCTTTCTGGCGCCACGGTTTTTTACCGGAACCAGTTACTTCAGCACGAGTCTTCTGAGCACGAGTACCCTGACGAGCACCGGCTGCATAAGCAACAACAACCTGGTGAACCAGCGCTTCGTTGAAATCACGACCGAAGGTAGTTTCGGAAACAGTCAGCGCGCTCTGCGCGTCTTTCAATACTAATTCCATTGCTATCTCCTTACGCCTTCACAGCTGGTTTAACGATCAGGTCGCTACCGGTTGCACCCGGGACAGCACCTTTCACCAGCAGCAGGTTGCGCTCAGCGTCAACGCGTACTACGTCAAGGCTCTGAACGGTTACACGTTCGTTACCCATCTGACCTGCCATTTTCTTGCCTTTGAACACTTTGCCCGGAGTCTGGTTCTGACCGATAGAACCCGGTACGCGGTGAGACAAGGAGTTACCGTGAGTAGCATCCTGGGTACGGAAGTTCCAGCGCTTAACGGTACCTGCGAAACCTTTACCTTTAGAGGTGCCAGTTACGTCAACTTTTTTAACGTCAGCAAACAGTTCAACGCTAATGCTCTGACCTACAGTGAACTCTTCGCCTTCAGCCAGGCGGAATTCCCACAGACCACGGCCAGCTTCTACGCCAGCTTTAGCAAAGTGGCCAGCTTCAGGCTTGGTCACACGGTTAGCTTTTTTAGCACCGGTGGTTACCTGAATAGCACGGTAGCCATCGTTAGCCAGGTCTTTAACCTGAGTAACGCGGTTTGCTTCAACTTCGATTACGGTTACTGGGATAGAAACGCCGTCTTCTGTGAAGATACGGGTCATACCCACTTTTTTACCGACTAAACCAATCATTGTTTCAACCTCTCAATCGCTCAATGACCTGATTAACCCAGGCTGATCTGCACGTCTACACCGGCAGCCAGATCCAGACGCATCAGAGCATCAACGGTTTTCTCGGTTGGCTCAACGATGTCAACCAGACGCAAGTGAGTACGGATTTCGTACTGATCACGCGCGTCTTTGTTGACGTGCGGAGAGATCAGAACAGTGAAGCGCTCTTTGCGTGTCGGCAGCGGGATCGGACCACGGACCTGCGCACCAGTGCGCTTGGCAGTCTCGACGATTTCCGCGGTTGCTTGATCGATCAGACGATGATCAAACGCTTTCAGGCGGATACGGATTCTTTGGTTCTGCATGAGACCAGAGCTCCAATTATTTTATAAACGAAAATGATTACTCCTCAGACCCATTACGATTGATGGGAGAGTGTAACCGTTCTTACGTAGCTCCCCGATTGGGAGCATTGTTAGGTAGCCAAAATCAGCTAACTGAGGTTCAGATTGAACCTGATGTCAACTACGACAAGCCCGCGCATTATACGTAAATCTGAGCCTGACGCAAGCATCGCGTAGAAATTAATCGTAGTGAGCATATTGCGAACTACATTCCACCAAATATGTAAGGTTGTGAAGAGAGAATTTTTCGCCGGAACCAGGTTAACAAAGTCGGCAATTCTTTGTTGCTGATTATCTGGACTTATTCGAAGGTGATACTCCATTTACAGAGGATGCTTTATGGATGCCACCTTTCCTTTTCTGATTTTATACATTTGCTTATCGTCCCTGCTTTTTTTCTATGATGCAAAACATGGCTTGCTGCCTGACAGGTTTACCTGCCCATTACTCTGGTCCGGGCTTCTTTTTTATCAAATTTGTCACCCTGGCGGTTTAGCCGATGCGTTATGGGGGGCCATTATCGGTTACGGTGCATTCGCCATTATCTACTGGGGTTATCGCATACTGCGCCATAAAGAAGGATTAGGCTATGGCGATGTGAAGTTTCTCGCAGCCCTCGGAGCCTGGCATACATGGGCATTTCTGCCACGGCTGGTTTTTCTTGCTGCGTCATTCGCCTGCGGAGCAGTTGTTATTGGTGTGCTCATGAGGGGAAAAGCATCATTAAAAAACCCGCTGCCTTTCGGACCATTTCTGGCGGCTGCGGGTTTCGTTGTAGGCTGGGATAGTCTGCTGACGGGCAGTTAATCATTAACTTTAATTTGTGATTGCAGGTAATTCTGTAGGCCTATTTTATCAATGAGATCAAGTTCAGTTTCTAGCCAGTCAATATGGCCTTCTTCATCAGCAAGAATTTCGATCATCATATCGCGGCTGACATAGTCACGGACATTGTCGGCGTAGGCGATGGCCTCACGAAGATCCTTTGCCCCTTCCAACTCTAAACGCAGGTCGGACTGCAGCATCTCTTCGACATCTTCACCTATTCCCAGCTTACCCAGATCCTGTAAATTGGGGATTCCTTCTAAGAATAAAATACGCTCGATATATTTATCAGCGTGTTTCATCTCATCGATGGATTCATGGTATTCGACGTCATTAAGGCGCATCAGGCCCCAGTTTTTAAACATCCGGGCATGAAGAAAATACTGATTGATTGCGATAAGCTCATTTCCCAATAGTTTATTGAGATAATTTATGATTTTAACATCACCTTTCATTTTATAGTCCCTCCGCTTCCACTATTAGAGCGTAGATGGGGCTAGCGGGATGTCAAAAAATAAGCGCGGGCTTCAGGCAATCTCTTTAAATTCGGGCATCTGCATCAACTCATCCTGCATCACTTCGCGTGCGGCGCGAATGCACTTACCACATTGATTTCCCACAGGAATAAACTTACGTAATTGTTGAAAAGACTGAGGATGAAATTGACGTACCGCCTGACGAATTTTTTTGTCACTTACACCATTACACAAACAAACGTACATGATTACTCCCGTTCAAATTCTGCGCAAAGTGTAAATGAGAATAGTTATGATTACAATAGCACAATTTTATTTGCACCACGGTACAGCGAGCAAGAATTACGACTAAATATTTCCAGAATAAATTACGGGCAGCAAAAAGGGCGCCGAAGCGCCCTTTTCAATTCAAAACTAATTAACGAGTAATTAGCTCAGAACTTTAGCTACAACGCCCGCGCCAACGGTACGGCCGCCTTCACGGATTGCGAAACGCAGACCGTC
>NZ_PTSR01000038.1:0-27970 GCF_002965345.1 Escherichia sp. MOD1-EC5950 | reverse complement strand
TGAGTCCTTTTTAATAAACGAATTATTTTTTGATGGGTTTTTATTTATTTTTTAGTCATGAAGGTGACGTCTATTGCTGCTTTGTCGCTCATTTTTATCTTTCCAGCAATAATCAATAATAATATCAAATAATTATCAATAGTTATGACGACTGGAACGGATACATAGTTATATATTCGATAATTCAATTATATTCAGCGTGTAAATAAAACCACCAACAACAGACACGCTACCGCCTCCATATAAAAATGGATACCTTATAAAATTGAGTTCTTACATAGAAAAGGCTGAAATATTGTGTGTTTTTAATTATCAACTAAAAATACAATATCTTTTTATTAACACCAATACACCTTATCGCATTAGATTCATTAACAATTAATTATTCTTAATATATCAATAAAGTATATATTACTCTCTTTACTATCTACTTTTATTGAAGTAGCGATATTAATAGCAAAATTCGGAATTTATTTAGATGCTGGAGTGAGCAAAAGTGATAGCGACTTTCTCACTTTACACTGAAGTTACAGGAAAGAGTGTAATGGGGTATCCAACCTAACCAGAGATTTCTGACGATAGAGCCGCTTAGAGAGACAATGAGGATAACCGCATTCTGAGTTACCCTTTTAAAAGGGTACTAGCGAAACTTGAAGATAAAACAGTGATGAAATGAAGGCGTCATGAGATCCGTTGATACAGAACGCCTAAGCCAGCCCCGTATACAAGGCTGGCTTAAATGTGCTAGCAATCAGTAAAAATCACCGGTTGCCTTTTCGGCTTGATCCATCCACACCGGTTTATCGCTGGTTTTCGACCAGACGCGGTGCAGGTAGCTGTAAAAGCGGGCGCGGTCTTTCCAGAAAAGCATGAAAGGCAGCGCCAGAACGCCCGCTGCAACCGCATAAGTACGGCGTAAAAAGATAAGCCATGCAGGATATTCTTTATAGAGTTCCATACTTTTCTCCCCCTTTTTTGTATCTACCCGGTGAATGACACCGGAAAAATGAATTCGTTTATCTGATGAAAATAGTACCGTCTTTTGTGTAATTTTACTACTCATCCGACCACTTATTTTTGCTTATTGATGGTTTATTTACATTCACCGTGTAATTAAGTTACATAAAAGTTAAAATGATACTAACCATTAGTTAAATCATGGCTTTTGCCATTTTTATACTTTTTTTACACCCCGCCCGCAGATTTTTGCGAAATCTTTGCAGCCACAATTCTACCCTTCCGGTATCACTTTTAGGCCACTGGAGGTGCACTGTGAGTGCAGGCGTGATAACCGGCGTGTTGCTGGTGTTTTTATTACTGGGTTATCTGGTTTATGCCCTGATCAATGCGGAGGCGTTCTGATGGCTGCGCAAGGGTTCTTACTGATCGCCACGTTTTTACTGGTGCTGATGGTGCTGGCGCGCCCTTTAGGCAGCGGGCTGGCACGGCTGATTAATGATATTCCTCTTCCCGGTACGGCAGGCGTTGAACGCGTACTCTTTCGCGCACTTGGCGTCTCTGACCGTGAGATGAACTGGAAGCAGTATCTGTCTGCCATTCTCTGCCTGAACCTGCTGGGACTGGCGGTGCTGTTTTTCATGCTGGTCGGTCAGCATTATCTGCCGCTTAATCCGCAGCAACTGCCGGGTTTGTCGTGGGATCTGGCGCTGAATACTGCTGTCAGCTTTGTCACCAACACCAACTGGCAGTCTTACAGCGGCGAAACAACGTTGAGCTATTTCAGTCAGATGACGGGCTTAACGGTACAAAACTTTCTTTCTGCCGCCAGCGGGATTACGGTGATTTTCGCCCTCATCCGCGCGTTTACCCGCCAGAGCATGAGCACACTGGGCAATGCCTGGGTCGATCTGTTACGCATCACGTTATGGGTGTTAGCCCCAGTGGCGTTGTTGATCGCCCTGTTTTTTATTCAACAAGGTGCGCTGCAAAACTTTCTGCCTTATCAGGCTGTGACAACCGTTGAAGGGGCACAGCAATTGTTACCGATGGGGCCGGTGGCTTCTCAGGAAGCGATTAAGATGCTCGGTACTAATGGCGGTGGTTTCTTTAATGCCAACTCGTCGCATCCGTTTGAAAACCCGACCGCACTGACCAACTTCGTGCAAATGCTGGCGATCTTCTTGATCCCAACGGCGCTTTGCTTTGCCTTTGGCGAAGTGGCGGGCGATCGTCGCCAGGGGCGCATGTTGCTGTGGGCAATGTCGGTGATTTTTGTCATCTGCGTGGCCGTGGTGATGTGGGCAGAAATTCTGGGTAATCCTCATCTGTTGGCGCTGGGCGCAGACAGCAGCATCAATATGGAAGGTAAAGAGAGCCGTTTTGGCGTACTGGTCAGTAGCCTGTTTGCGGTCGTGACTACGGCGGCTTCCTGCGGCGCAGTGATTGCGATGCATGATTCGTTTACCGCTCTCGGCGGCATGGTGCCGATGTGGTTGATGCAAATTGGTGAAGTGGTATTCGGCGGCGTGGGTTCTGGCCTTTACGGCATGATGCTGTTCGTCCTGCTGGCGGTGTTTATTGCCGGGCTGATGATTGGCCGCACGCCGGAATATCTGGGTAAAAAAATCGACGTGCGCGAGATGAAACTGACCGCGCTGGCGATTCTGGTTACCCCAACGCTGGTGCTGATGGGCGCGGCGCTGGCGATGATGACCGATGCCGGACGTAGCGCCATGCTCAACCCTGGCCCGCATGGTTTTAGCGAAGTGCTGTACGCCGTGTCGTCCGCCGCCAACAACAACGGCAGTGCCTTTGCCGGATTAAGCGCCAACTCACCGTTCTGGAACTGCTTACTGGCGTTCTGCATGTTTGTCGGGCGCTTCGGGGTGATTATCCCGGTGATGGCGATTGCCGGTTCGCTGGTGAGTAAAAAGAGCCAACCCGCCAGCTCCGGTACACTGCCAACGCACGGCCCGCTGTTTATTGGCCTGTTAATCGGCACCGTGTTGCTGGTTGGCGCACTGACCTTTATCCCTGCCCTGGCGCTTGGTCCGGTGGCGGAATATCTCTCCTGATGATATTGAGTGAGCACTGAATATGAGTCGTAAACAACTGGCGCTATTCGAACCAACACTTGTCGCCCAGGCGCTGAAAGAAGCGGTGAAAAAATTAAGTCCGCAGGCGCAATGGCGCAATCCGGTGATGTTTATCGTCTGGATCGGCAGTCTGCTGACCACCTTTATTAGTATCGCGATGGTGAGCGGTGCGATGCCCGGCAATGCGCTATTTAGCGCGGCAATTAGTGGCTGGCTTTGGGTCACCGTGCTGTTCGCCAATTTCGCAGAGGCGCTGGCGGAAGGCCGCAGTAAAGCGCAGGCCAACAGTCTGAAAGGGGTGAAAAAAACCGCCTTTGCTCGCAAGCTGCGCGAGCCGAAATATGGTGCTGTGGCAGACAAAGTTCCGGCCGATCAACTGCGTAAAGGCGACATCGTGCTGGTAGAAGCGGGCGATATTATCCCTTGCGATGGTGAAGTTATTGAAGGTGGCGCATCGGTCGATGAGAGCGCCATCACCGGGGAATCAGCACCGGTGATCCGTGAGTCCGGCGGCGATTTTGCCTCCGTCACTGGCGGCACGCGTATTCTTTCTGACTGGCTGGTAATTGAGTGCAGCGTTAACCCCGGCGAGACGTTTCTGGATCGGATGATCGCGATGGTGGAAGGCGCACAACGACGCAAAACGCCGAACGAGATTGCCCTGACCATTCTCCTGATTGCCCTGACCATCGTCTTTTTACTGGCAACCGCAACGCTATGGCCATTTACCGCCTGGGGCGGTAACGCAGTCAGCGTGACGGTACTGGTAGCGCTGCTGGTCTGTCTGATCCCAACAACTATCGGCGGCTTGCTGTCAGCTATCGGCGTCGCCGGGATGAGCCGGATGCTGGGCGCGAATGTGATCGCCACCAGCGGACGTGCAGTTGAAGCTGCGGGCGACGTGGACGTCCTGCTGCTGGATAAAACCGGCACCATCACCCTCGGTAACCGCCAGGCATCAGAGTTTATCCCCGCGCAGGGCGTGGAGGAAAAAACGCTGGCCGACGCCGCACAACTGGCTTCGCTGGCCGATGAAACGCCGGAAGGCCGCAGTATTGTGATCCTCGCCAAGCAGCGTTTTAACCTGCGCGAGCGCGATGTGCAGTCGCTCCATGCCACCTTTGTACCCTTTACTGCGCAAAGCCGGATGAGTGGGATCAACATTAATAACCGCATGATCCGTAAAGGTTCTGTCGATGCCATTCGCCGTCATGTCGAGGCTAACGGTAGCCACTTCCCTGCCGATGTCGACCAAAAAGTCGATCAGGTTGCGCGTCAGGGTGCCACGCCGCTGGTAGTGGTGGAAGGTTCTCGCGTGCTGGGCGTTATTGCGCTGAAAGATATCATCAAAGGTGGCATTAAAGAGCGTTTCGCCCAACTGCGCCAAATGGGCATTAAAACGGTGATGATTACCGGCGATAACCGTCTGACCGCCGCCGCCATTGCAGCGGAAGCGGGCGTCGACGATTTCCTTGCCGAAGCGACACCAGAGGCCAAGCTGGCGTTGATTCGTCAGTACCAGGCGGAAGGCCGTTTGGTGGCAATGACTGGCGACGGCACCAACGATGCCCCAGCGCTGGCGCAAGCCGACGTCGCGGTGGCGATGAACTCCGGCACTCAGGCGGCGAAAGAAGCGGGCAATATGGTGGATCTCGACTCCAATCCGACCAAGTTGATCGAGGTGGTGCATATTGGCAAACAGATGCTGATGACCCGTGGTTCGCTTACGACCTTCAGCATTGCCAACGATGTGGCGAAATACTTCGCCATTATTCCGGCGGCGTTCGCGGCAACGTATCCGCAGTTGAATGCGCTGAACATCATGCGCCTGCATTCGCCCGACTCCGCCATTCTCAGTGCAGTTATTTTCAATGCCTTGATTATCGTCTTTTTGATTCCCCTGGCATTAAAAGGCGTGAGTTATAAACCGCTTACCGCTTCTGCCATGTTGCGCCGTAACTTATGGATTTACGGTATGGGTGGGCTGCTGGTGCCGTTTATCGGTATCAAAGTCATTGATTTACTGCTGACCGTTTGCGGTCTGGTGTGAGGTTTACCATGCGTGGATTACGTCCGGCATTCTCAACTTTTCTCTTTCTGTTATTGATTACTGGCGGCGTTTACCCGCTGCTAACCACCCTGCTTGGGCAATGGTGGTTTCCCTGGCAGGCCAACGGTTCGTTGATCCGTGAAGGTGATACAGTGCGCGGTTCGGCATTAATCGGGCAGAATTTTACCGATAACGGCTATTTTCATGGCCGCCCGTCGGCAACGGCAGAAATGCCCTATAATCCACAGGCTTCTGGCGGGAGCAATCTGGCGGTCAGTAATCCGGCGCTGAATAAACAAATAGCTGCACGCGTTGCTGCTTTACGAGCCGCTAACCCGGATGCCAGCGCGAGCGTTCCGGTTGAACTGGTCACGGCTTCGGCAAGCGGGCTGGACAATAACATTACCCCGCAAGCGGCGACCTGGCAGATCCCACGGGTGGCGAAAGCGCGTAATCTCAGCGTTGAACAGCTCACACAACTGGTCGCAAAATACAGCCAACAACCGCTGGTGAAATATATCGGCCAGCCGGTCGTCAACATTGTCGAACTCAATCTGGCGCTGGATAAGCTTGATGAATAACGAACCCTTACGTCCCGACCCCGACCGTCTGCTGGAACAAACTGCCGCGCCGCATCGCGGAAAGCTAAAAGTTTTCTTCGGTGCCTGTGCGGGCGTCGGGAAAACCTGGGCGATGCTGGCGGAAGCCCAGCGACTGCGGGCGCAAGGGCTGGATATTGTGGTTGGCGTGGTAGAAACCCACGGGCGGAAAGATACCGCCGCAATGCTGGAAGGTCTGGCTGTTCTGCCACTGAAACGCCAGGCGTACCGTGGGCGGCATATCAGCGAGTTTGATCTCGATGCCGCCCTCGCCCGCCGTCCGGCGCTGATATTAATGGATGAACTGGCGCACAGTAATGCGCCAGGTTCCCGTCATCCTAAACGCTGGCAGGATATCGAAGAGCTACTGGAAGCAGGCATTGATGTTTTCACTACCGTCAACGTTCAGCATCTGGAAAGTCTGAACGATGTGGTCAGTGGCGTCACCGGAATTCAGGTACGGGAAACCGTGCCCGATCCTTTTTTCGATGCCGCCGACGACGTGGTGCTGGTGGACCTGCCTCCGGACGATCTGCGCCAGCGACTGAAAGAAGGCAAAGTCTATATTGCCGGGCAGGCTGAGCGCGCCATTGAACATTTTTTCCGCAAAGGCAATTTGATTGCCCTGCGCGAACTGGCGCTGCGCCGTACTGCCGATCGCGTAGATGAGCAAATGCGCGCCTGGCGGGGGAGTCCTGGCGAAGAGAAAGTCTGGCACACGCGCGACGCGATCCTTTTATGTATTGGGCATAATACGGGCAGCGAAAAACTGGTTCGGGCGGCGGCGCGGCTGGCGTCAAGGCTGGGGAGCGTCTGGCACGCTGTATATGTTGAAACCCCTGCCCTGCACCGCTTACCGGAGAAAAAACGTCGAGCCATTCTCAGCGCCTTGCGTCTGGCGCAGGAGTTAGGCGCAGAGACAGCAACACTTTCTGATCCGGCAGAAGAAAAAGCCGTAGTGCGTTATGCCCGGGAGCATAATCTCGGCAAGATAATTCTCGGTCGCCCGGCCTCGCGCCGCTGGTGGCGTCGGGAAACCTTTGCCGACCGACTGGCGCGCATCGCCCCCGACCTCGATCAGGTACTGGTCGCGCTTGATGAACCACCTGCGCGCACAATTAATAACGCGCCGGATAGCCGCTCTTTTAAAGACAAATGGCGGGTGCAAATTCAGGGCTGCGTGGTTGCCGCCGCGTTATGCGCCGTTATCACTTTAATTGCCATGCAGTGGCTGATGGCCTTCGATGCCGCTAACCTGGTGATGCTGTATCTGTTGGGCGTGGTGGTGGTGGCACTTTTTTATGGTCGCTGGCCTTCGGTGGTTGCCACCGTCATTAACGTGGTGAGTTTCGATCTCTTTTTTATCGCCCCACGCGGCACGCTCGCCGTCTCTGATGTGCAGTATCTGCTGACCTTCACGGTGATGTTAACCGTCGGGCTGGTGATCGGGAACCTTACCGCTGGCGTGCGTTACCAGGCGCGGGTAGCCCGTTACCGCGAGCAACGCACGCGACACTTATATGAAATGTCAAAAACGCTGGCGGTAGGCCGCAGTCCCCAGGATATCGCCGCCACCAGCGAGCAGTTTATTGCTTCTACTTTTCATGCCCGCAGTCAGGTGTTGTTACCTGATGACAACGGTATATTACTGCCGCTAACACATCCGCAGGGGATGACGCCGTGGGACGATGCTATCGCCCGCTGGAGCTTTGATAAAGGTCTGCCTGCGGGTGCGGGCACCGACACTTTACCCGGCGTGCCGTACCAGATTTTGCCGTTAAAAAGCGGCGAGAAAACCTACGGACTGGTGGTGGTGGAACCGGGAAATTTGCGCCAGTTGATGATCCCGGAACAACAGCGCCTGCTGGAAACGTTTACGCTGTTAGTGGCCAATGCTCTTGAGCGCCTGATGCTGACCGCCAGCGAAGAACAGGCGCGGATGGCCAGCGAGCGTGAACAGATCCGCAACGCGCTGCTGGCGGCGCTGTCTCACGATTTACGCACCCCGCTTACGGTGCTGTTTGGTCAGGCAGAAATCTTAACGCTTGATCTGGCAAGCGAAGGTTCTCCGCACGCTCGCCAGGCCAGCGAAATTCGCCAGCATGTGCTGAACACGACCCGACTGGTAAATAACTTGCTAGATATGGCGCGAATTCAGTCCGGCGGCTTTAATTTGAAGAAAGAGTGGTTAACGCTGGAAGAAGTCGTCGGCAGTGCGCTGCAAATGCTGGAGCCAGGTTTATCGTCACCCATCAACCTCTCTCTGCCTGAACCGCTGACCTTGATCCACGTCGACGGGCCACTGTTTGAGCGGGTGCTGATTAATCTGCTGGAGAATGCGGTGAAGTACGCGGGAACGCAGGCTGAAATTGGTATTGATGCCCATGTCGAGGGAGAGCAACTACAACTGGATGTCTGGGATAACGGCTCCGGTATTCCACAAGGTCAGGAACGGACGATTTTTGATAAATTTGCCCGTGGGAATAAAGAGTCAGCAGTGCCGGGCGTCGGGCTTGGGTTGGCAATTTGTCGGGCGATTGTAGAAATACACGGTGGTACGATCATCGCATTCAACCGACCGGAAGGTGGCGCTTGTTTTCGTGTTACACTTCCTCAGCAAACCGCTCCTGAACTTGAAGAATTTCATGAGGATATGTGACAAACGTTCTGATTGTTGAAGATGAACAGGCTATTCGTCGCTTTCTGCGCACAGCGCTGGAGGGCGACGGTATGCGCGTCTTTGAGGCCGAAACACTGCAACGTGGGCTGCTGGAGGCGGCAACCCGTAAGCCGGATTTGATTATTCTCGATCTCGGCCTGCCCGATGGCGATGGAATTGAGTTTATCCGCGACCTGCGCCAGTGGAGCGCGGTGCCGGTAATTGTGCTTTCCGCACGTAGCGAAGAGAGCGACAAAATCGCCGCGCTGGATGCCGGAGCTGATGATTACCTGAGTAAACCGTTTGGCATTGGTGAATTGCAGGCTCGTCTACGCGTCGCGTTACGCCGCCACTCCGCCACCGCCGCGCCCGATCCGGTGGTGACATTTTCCGATGTGACCGTTGATTTGGCCGCCCGCGTGATCCATCGCGGCGAGGAAGAAGTGCATTTGACGCCGATAGAGTTCCGCCTGCTGGCTGTGTTGCTCAACAACGCCGGGAAAGTGCTTACCCAGCGCCAGTTACTCAACCAGGTATGGGGGCCAAATGCGGTCGAACACAGTCACTATTTGCGTATTTATATGGGGCATCTGCGACAAAAACTAGAGCAAGACCCGGCCCGACCTCGCCATTTTATTACTGAAACCGGTATTGGGTATCGGTTTATGCTTTAGGGTGTTATTTGTCTGATGCGGCGAAAACGCCTTATCCGGCCTACAAAATAGTGAAAATTCAATATATTGCACCATTCTCGTAGGCCTGATAAGCGTAGCGCATCAGGCGGTCATAAGTAAAAAAGGGCGATCTTCCGACCGCCCTTTTTTTTACTTTATATGATTACGCGTTTTTCAGAACTTCGCTAACAATCTCAACCGCCTCTTTCTCGATCTGCTTACGATGTGCTTCGCCAAGGAAGCTTTCGCAGTAGATCTTGTATGCGTCTTCCGTGCCTGACGGACGCGCGGCGAACCAGCCGTTGTCGGTCATCACTTTCAAACCACCGATAGAAGCACCGTTGCCCGGCGCAGCGGTCAGACGCGCGGTGATTGGGTCGCCTGCCAGAGTGCTGGCGCTCACCATTTCCGGAGACAGCTTAGACAGCGCCGCTTTCTGTGCGGAAGTTGCTGCTGCCTGCAAACGGTTGTAGCTCGGCGCACCAAAGCGTTTTGCCAGCTCGTTGTAGTGTTCCTGCGGGTTTTTGCCGGTGACGGCAGTAATTTCCGCCGCCAGCAGACACATAATGATGCCGTCTTTATCAGTTGACCACGGCGTACCGTCGAAACGCAGGAACGAAGCGCCCGCGCTCTCTTCGCCGCCAAAGCCGAAGCTGCCGTCAAACAGACCATCCACAAACCATTTGAAACCTACCGGTACTTCTACCAGCTTGCGACCCAGGTCATTGACCACACGGTCGATCATCGCAGAAGAAACCAGCGTTTTACCGACGGCAACATCTTTGCCCCACTGCGGACGATGCTGGAACAAGTAATTGATCGCTACTGCCAGGTAGTGGTTCGGATTCATCAAACCTGCCGGAGTAACGATGCCGTGACGGTCATAATCCGGATCGTTAGCAAACGCCAGATCGAACTTATCACGCAGTGCCAGCAGACCCGCCATCGCACACTCAGAGGAGCAGTCCATACGGATCGCGCCGTCTTTGTCGAGGTGCATAAAGCGGAAAGTCTGATCGACCTGATCGTTAACGATGGTCAGGTTGAGATTGTAATACTCGCCAATGCGCTTCCAGTATTCGATACCGGAACCACCCAACGGATCGACACCCAGCGTCAGGCCAGCCTTCTGAATCGCCGCCATATCGACGATATCGGCCAGACCTTCCACGAACGGTTGCACCAGATCTTGTTCTTTCACATGACCGGATGCCATCGCTTCGTCAAGGGAGATACGCTTCACATCTTTCAGGCCATCGGCCAGCAGTGCGTTGGCCCTGTCTTCCACCACTTTGGTGACGTTGGTATCAGCCGGGCCACCATTTGGCGGATTGTATTTGATACCACCATCTTCCGGCGGGTTATGGGACGGCGTAATCACGATACCATCTGCCAGCGGGCCACCTTTTTTGTTGTGAACCAGAATGGCATTGGAAACGGCAGGTGTCGGAGTGAAGCCATTATTTTCCTGCACAATGACATCAACCCCGTTTGCTGCCAGCACTTCCAGCACGGAAATGAATGCAGGTTCGGACAAGGCGTGAGTATCTTTACCCACATAGCAAGGGCCAGTGATGCCGTTTTTCGCACGTTCTTCGGCAATCGCTTGAGCGATCGCCAGAATGTGCGGCTCGTTAAAGCTGTGGCGCGCTGCACTGCCACGGTGACCGGAAGTACCGAATTTCACCGCGTGCTCCGCATTCCCTGCTTCTGGTTTCAGTACATAATATTGCGCCGTCAGTTGGGCGACATTAATCAAATCACTCTGTTGTGCAGGCTGGCCTGCACGATTGTGGATTGCCATTGCTTTGTCCTTTATCTGCAACGTTGTTTTAAATTGTCCCGCAAACCTTCTCAATCAATTCCGCCGGGAATTGCATCGACTGCATGATGTGTTCAATCATGCTGCATTTACGGCCAGTGTTAGTGTTGGTGATCACCCAATACGGCGTGCCTGGCACGTGTTTCGGCTTGGTCTGATTACCATTTTTCAGCAGCGTCTGTTCATCTGCCGCAAAGTAAACGCGCGTGCGACCGTGCAACGATTCCGTTGCTTCGGCAAACGCCTGGGCGTCAAGAGAATATAGTGTAGACAACAGCAGCATAAAGCGGTTGACCGCACGCTTCTGCTCTGCGTATTCATCGGAAAGCAGAAGTTCACGCATTGCGCGTACTTTGTCTTTAATCGTTTTGATCGGCTTCGCTTCGACGATAGCAGGCGACGCAATGCGAACCTCTTTCGTCACCGGAGCAGCAGGCTGTGATGCGGCGGAAAACTTCAACATACGCCGTAAAATGTCGGATGCGCTCTCGCCGATATGCTTAGTGTGGCTGGCAATATAGCTGTAGAGTTCATCATCAACTTCAATCGTTTTCATCTTAATCCAGTGCGGTGTCTTAGCTGAATACAAGTCGCCAGGAGTATATGAATAAATCCCGGCAGCGGATAGCGTCAAGCCTGGCTTGCAGAAAAACTCGGATTAAACCTTATTTGTTGCAGCCCTGTGGCACAATGGTCAACATAATACCCTAACCCGACTTCGCGAAAAAAAGAACTTTGCCATGAAATTGAATATCCGCGCGCAATCTACACAAAATCAGCACAATAATTCTCCCATCGTCCTTGTTCATGGTCTGTTTGGTAGTCTCGACAACCTCGGCGTGCTGGCACGTGACCTGGTGAGCGACCACGATATCATCCAGGTGGATATGCGTAACCACGGACTTTCACCGCGCGATCCTGTGATGAATTATCCGGCGATAGCGCAGGATCTGCTGGATACGCTGGATGCTCAGCAGATCGATAAGGCGACATTTATTGGCCACTCAATGGGCGGCAAAGCAGTAATGGCGCTCACCGCGCTGGCCCCTGATCGCATCGATAAACTGGTGGCAATCGATATTGCGCCCGTCGATTATCACGTGCGCCGTCATGATGAGATTTTCGCGGCCATCAACGCGGTCAGCGAATCTGACGCACAAACACGTCAACAGGCGGCGACGGTGATGCGTCAGCATCTGAATGAAGAAGGGGTGATTCAGTTTCTGTTGAAATCCTACGTTGACGGCGAATGGCGTTTTAACGTGCCGGTGTTGTGGGATCAGTATCCGCATATTGTGGGTTGGGAGAAAATCCCGGCGTGGGATCACCCCGCCCTATTTATCCCCGGTGGTAATTCGCCGTATGTTACTGAACAATATCGTGATGATTTACTGGCGCAATTTCCGCAGGCACGGGCGCATGTGATTGCAGGTGCGGGTCACTGGGTACACGCAGAAAAACCTGATGCAGTGCTGCGCGCCATCCGCCGCTATCTCAATGATTAATGCAACTGATTAAAAACCCAGCGTCTGCGTCGCTTTCCGCGCGTGGGCGTTGGCGTGACTCATCGCGCTGATGTATTATGGCGCGCTATCCATCCGGGCAGACGCCTGGCTGATTGTTTCCCCCGAAGTCACCAAGATCATGGCCAAAGAACAAACGGACCGTACGACATTAGATCTGTTCGCGCACGAGCGTCGACCGGGACGACCGAAAACCAATCCGCTTTCGCGCGATGAACAGCTGCGTATTAATAAACGCAACCAGCTAAAACGCGACAAAGTACGTGGTCTTAAGCGTGTCGAACTGAAGCTGAATGCAGAAGCTGTCGAGGCGCTGAACGAGCTGGCAGAGTCGCGTAATATGAGCCGTAGCGAACTGATCGAAGAGATGTTGATGCAACAACTCGCGGCGCTGCGTAGTCAGGGCATCGTCTGATCCCATCCTTTACTCAAATAATTCGGGTTACAGCCCATGTAACTTGAAGTTGGACAAAAAAATCGTGTAGCACAGTGTGCAGTCCTGCGAGTTTGCTGATTCCGCAAGACTGCCTGTTCTGCTATGATTGCCTTTATCCGTGGGCAATTTGCCACCCCCATTTCAATAAGTTTCAAGAGGTTATTTCACTCATGGCTATCACTGGCATCTTTTTCGGCAGCGACACCGGTAATACCGAAAATATCGCAAAAATGATTCAAAAACAGCTTGGTAAAGACGTTGCCGATGTCCATGACATTGCAAAAAGCAGCAAAGAAGATCTGGAAGCTTATGACATTCTGCTGCTGGGCATCCCAACCTGGTACTACGGCGAAGCGCAGTGTGACTGGGACGACTTCTTCCCGACTCTCGAAGAGATTGATTTCAATGGTAAACTGGTTGCACTGTTTGGCTGTGGCGACCAGGAAGATTACGCAGAATATTTCTGCGACGCGTTAGGCACTATCCGTGACATCATCGAACCGCGTGGTGCTACCATCGTTGGTCACTGGCCAACTGCGGGCTACCATTTCGAAGCCTCAAAAGGTCTGGCGGATGACAACCACTTTGTCGGTCTGGCTATCGACGAAGACCGTCAGCCGGAACTAACCGCCGAACGCGTGGAAAAATGGGTGAAACAAATTTCTGAAGAGCTGCATCTCGACGAAATTATCAACGCCTGATGTGATGCGGCGTAGACTCATGTCTACGCCGTATTAATAGATAATGCCAATCAAAATAATTGCTACAAATTTGTAACTTTTGCCGTTGTACCTGTACAATGTTCCAGTGTTGAAGTGGCCTTACCGATGTAAATGTAAGCTAAGCCACGTTTTTATTAACAATATTTGCCAGGGACTTGTAGTTTTCATTTAGGCATGGCAATTCTATAATGATACGCATTATCTCAAGAGCAAATTCTGTCACTTCTTTTAATGAAGTGAATCGCTTAGTAACAGGACAGATTCCGCATGACTGATAACAATACCGCCCTAAAGAAAGCTGGCCTGAAAGTAACGCTTCCACGCTTAAAAATCCTGGAAGTTCTTCAGGAGCCGGACAACCATCACGTCAGTGCGGAAGATTTGTACAAACGTCTGATCGATATGGGTGAAGAAATTGGTCTGGCTACCGTATATCGCGTACTGAACCAGTTTGACGACGCCGGTATCGTCACCCGCCACAATTTTGAAGGCGGTAAATCCGTATTTGAACTGACCCAGCAACATCACCACGATCACCTGATCTGCCTCGATTGCGGCAAGGTTATCGAATTTAGTGATGAATCTATCGAAGCGCGTCAGCGTGAAATTGCCGCAAAACACGGCATTCGCCTGACTAACCATAGTCTCTATCTTTACGGTCACTGCGCCGAAGGCGATTGCCGCGAAGATGAGCACGCGCACGAAGGCAATTAAGTCAGCCTGAACGAGAAAAAGCCAACCTGCGGGTTGGCTTTTTTATAAAGAGAAATAAGAAAAGCGAGAGTTACAGCTCTCGCTTTTTGTTTTTTACTGCGTAGCGTTATTACTGCGAATTTCCTGCCAGACCTTATCACAATCGGCTTTCACCGCCTGATCATTACCGGTTTGCGTTGCCTGAATACACTGCTGATAATCCAGCACGCGCACACTTTCCTGCTCGGCAAACTGCTGATGTTGTTTCTCTTTCTTCAGCACGTTTAACACGCTCTGGCAGGCTTCAATTTTTTCCGGCGAGCCTTGTGCGGTATTAATACAGGCGCTGTACGCCTCTTTCAGACGACTATCTTCCTGTGGCGCGGTTGATTGCGCACAGGCCACCAACCCCGATGCCATCATGGCGATGAGAATCAGTTTCTTCATAGCAAATTCCTCAAACGTGCGGCAGGCGAAAAACCTGCCGCGTCGGACATCAGAAGATAGTGAATGGCGCGATAACCATAAACTTCACGTCACGCTCATCCTGGAAGATGTTGCCGTAACCGCCGCCCCAGCTCGGGATATCGGAGTGGTTATCGTATTCGGTGAAGTGCAGCTTGAACATCGTACCTTTGGCGCGACCATCCTGAAGGGTGTAGACCGCATCCAGGCTGTATGCAGACTCTTCAATAGTCCGGTTCTTGTCGTAGAACGCATCCGGGTTGCTCTGCCAGGTAGCGGGTTTGGCATCCCAGGCGTAAACGTAAGAAGCGCCGATGGCGAAACCTGGAAGATTCCAGTTTTTCAGATCATACATCGCGCCGAAGAAGACCGCTTTTTCGCCGTTGGCGTTAAAATCAGAACGGTTATCCCACCAGATATCCAGGCGGCCGTTAGAGGAAGCGTAGGTTGGGGTCATACGCTGTAAGAAGTACCCCTGCTGACCGTCAGCTTTCACCCAGGTGCCTTCCAGGCGCAAATCCACTACGTCAGCCGCCCGGTAGCCAAAGGTCAACGCCTGTAGCCAGGCGGTGCCGTCGTAAAGATCGTTGACGCTGCGATCGTCAACTTTATCGCGCGTACCGTAGAACTGGTAGCTGGTAGTTAGCGGGCTACCGGCGATATCAAATTTGTAGCTGGCTTTAGCAAAATACTGATCGATATACCCTTCAGCCTGACCAAATGCCGCTTCCAGCACGAGGTTATTTTTGAAATCGTACTTCGCCCCGAGGGAGTGCAGGTAATCAACTTTGGTGGTTTTATCG
Source organism: Escherichia sp. MOD1-EC5950 (assembly GCF_002965345.1). Classification (NCBI taxonomy): domain Bacteria; kingdom Pseudomonadati; phylum Pseudomonadota; class Gammaproteobacteria; order Enterobacterales; family Enterobacteriaceae; genus Escherichia; species Escherichia sp. MOD1-EC5950. Next base: position 12,468 of record NZ_PTSR01000038.1, on the reverse strand, counting down.
TTCTGATAAAACTCATCCATTTCCAGATGCCACGGCGCTTTATATTCGTTGGTCCACATGTAGGAGAAGCTCAACGCACCAGCATCACCGTAATCAAAATTAGCCCCGGCTTCCGCGCCCTGATAAGTACCCGGCATAAAGCTCCAGTGCGGCGCTAACAGCGTCTGACCGGTTGGCTGAATATAACCTGCTCTCGCCCACGCCGGACCGTATTTAAATTTGGCCGCTGCTTTATACAGGCTTATACCGCTTTTATCGCCTGACCAGTCTTCGTCATAGGCTTTATTACTTTTCGAAAAAGCGATTTCGTTCGGGTGTGAACTGTCGCCATTTTCCGCCATTTCAATCGCCGTAAACGCAGCAATATCAAGGCCGAACATATCCGCGGCATAACCAGACTGAAAATCGAGGTTGGCGTTCCAGGTGGAGTGAGAAAGGTTGGTTTTGTATTTGTCGCCGTCGGTAACATCTTTACGGTCACGTTCACGCTGCCAGTAATAGATACCGCCGGTTAAGGTTGAATCGTCGATAAATCCTTCGGCGTGAGCCTCCGGCATTGCCATAAAGCCCGACATTGCTGTAACACCGGCGATAGCCAGCGCCAGCGTACTACGTTTACCACTAAACGTACGCATGGGTTAATCCTCTTTGACGTATAAATTGCTGCACCAAGGGTGAACAGCGAAAAAATAAAAAATTAAAAAAGTAGCGTTGAGAAAAGTCTCGCTGACTACAGGAACAGACTATTTTTCGCGCCGCGAATTATCAATCTCTTTCTGTAACGAGAATGTAAGAACATGAGCAACCGCACATATTTTGATGATTTTTGTTACAAGGTTTAAATTTGTACCAGGAGAGCGCGTAGAAGAAAAATATGCGGCTTTCCAGTGGGATGAAGGCAGTCGCATTCGATTAAATTATGGCTGGTGATTTTAAATTTGTTTTATGGATAAATTACAAAGCGGAATTAATTCGCGAAGAAAAGCAGAAAAAACGCCGCTGAGTGCGGCGTTTGGGATTGTTGACGAAGTGCACTTTGTTCATGCCGGATGCGGCGTGGACGCCTTATCCGGCAAAGTGGAACTTAACGTTACTCGCCAACCTTCGCCCAGGTATCACGCAGCCCAACGGTGCGGTTAAATACTGGTTTTTCCGCAGTGGAATGGCGACTGTCGAGACAGAAATAGCCTTCACGCTCAAACTGGAACGCTTTACCTGCTACCGCATCTTTCAGCGACGGTTCAGCAAAGCCCTGTTTGATCACCAGCGATTCCGGGTTAATCACCGACAGGAAATCATCCGCAGCGCCTGGATTCGGCACGCTGAACAGACGGTCATACAGACGGATTTCAACCGGTAGCGCATGTGCCGCACTTACCCAGTGGATAACGCCTTTGACCTTACGACCATCAGCCGGATCTTTGCTCAGGGTGTCAGCATCGTAAGTACAGAAGATAGTGGTGATATTGCCTTCAGCATCTTTCTCCACGCGTTCCGCTTTAATCACGTAAGCATTACGCAGACGCACTTCTTTACCCAGCACCAGACGTTTGTACTGTTTGTTGGCTTCTTCGCGGAAATCGGCACGATCGATCCAAATCTCAGCACTAAACGGCACCTGGCGGCTACCCATTTCCGGTTTGTTCGGATGGTTCGGCATGGTAACCATTTCGCCTTCGCCCTGATAGTTTTCGATAACCAGTTTTACTGGATCGATAACTGCCATTGCGCGAGGGGCGTTTTCGTTAAGATCTTCACGGATGCAGGATTCCAGCGACGCCATCTCAATAGTGTTGTCCTGCTTGGTCACGCCAATGCGTTTGCAGAACTCACGAATAGAAGCCGCGGTATAACCACGACGACGCAGACCGGAAATGGTCGGCATACGCGGATCGTCCCAGCCTTCTACGTGCTTGTCGGTCACCAACTGGTTCAGTTTACGCTTGGACATCACGGTGTATTCCAGATTCAGACGCGAGAATTCGTACTGGCGCGGATGAACAGGAATAGTGATGTTGTCCAGAACCCAGTCGTACAGACGACGGTTATCCTGGAACTCCAGCGTACACAGAGAGTGGGTAATACCTTCCAACGCATCGCTGATGCAGTGGGTGAAGTCGTACATCGGGTAGATGCACCACTTGTTGCCGGTCTGATGATGTTCAGCAAACTTAATGCGATACAGCACCGGATCGCGCATCACGATAAACGGCGATGCCATGTCGATTTTCGCACGCAGGCAGGCTTTACCTTCTTCAAAACCGCCGGTACGCATCTTCTCGAACAGCGCCAGGTTCTCTTCAACGCTGCGGTCGCGGTATGGGCTGTTTTTACCCGGCTGCGTCAGAGTGCCACGATATTCGCGGATTTGCTCTGGCGTCAGTTCATCAACATATGCCAGGCCTTTATTGATCAGTTCAACAGCATAGGCGTGGAGTTGATCAAAATAATCGGAGGAGTAACGGACGTTACCTGACCAGTGAAAACCTAACCACTCAACGTCGTTTTTGATCGACTCGACGTACTCGATATCTTCTTTTACCGGGTTGGTGTCGTCGAAACGCAGGTTGCACTGGCCTTTATAGTCCTGGGCGATCCCGAAGTTCAGGCAGATAGATTTCGCATGGCCAATATGCAGATAGCCATTCGGCTCCGGCGGGAAACGGGTGTGTACTGTGGTGTGCTTACCACTGGCCAGATCTTCATCGATGATCTGACGAATAAAGTTAGTCGGGCGGGCTTCAGCCTCACTCATCGTGGATTCCTCAAAGCGTAAACAACGTATAACGGCGTATGATCTTATAAGCGAGACAGGCTGACAACTGTTAGTTAGAGAAAATCGAAAAATCTAACAAAGATTATGGGGATGATTGATGAAAAAAAAAGCGGTAGAGAAGATCCCCACCGCTTGTCATTGTTGGATGCGACGCTTGACGCGTCTTATCCAACCTACGGGCCTGATAAGACGCGTCAAGCGTCGCATCAGGCATAAAGCCGATTACTTTTTGATTTCAAACAGCGGTGTTTGACCCGCTACGACGTGCCCCTGGGCTTTAATAACCAGGCCGCTGAAATCGTCGATATTGCTGCAAACAACCGGACTGATCATCGAGCGAGCGTTAGCGTTCAGGTAATCCAGATCCATTTCCAGAATCGGTTGCCCTGCGCTTACCTGCGCGCCCTCTTCCACCAGACGTTTAAAACCTTTACCTTCCAGCGCCACAGTATCGATACCCATGTGGACTACGATTTCCGCGCCTTTTTCGGTTTCCAGGCAGAACGCGTGGTTGGTGTTGAAGATTTTCACGATAGTCCCTGCGGCTGGTGATACAACGATTTTATCCGTCGGTTTCACCGCCACACCGTCACCCACCGCTTTGCTGGCGAATGCTTCGTCTGGCACCTGATCCAGCGCCACAACATCACCAGTAATCGGTGATACCAGTTCAACGATAGACACTGCGTTTGGTACAGCCTGTGGTTTTGCTGCCGGAGCAGCGGTTGCCGGAGCGGCTTCAGCAGACGCTGCTGCTACCGGCCCACGGGCAACGACTTTCTTCATTGCATCACCGATAGATTCGGCTTTCGCACCGACAATCACCTGAATAGTCTGCTTGTTCAGTTTCACCACACCAGAAGCACCCAGACGTTTACACATCGCATCGTTGACGAGAGCTGAGTCAGCCACCGTCAGGCGCAGACGGGTAATACAGGCGTCAATCGCTTTCAGGTTGTCACTACCGCCAACCGCAGCAATATAGTTGGTCGCCAGTTGAGTCAGACCTTCTTCAGTGTTGCTGTTGGCTTCTTCAGTAACAATTTCGTCTTCTTTATCTTCACGACCTGGCGTTTTCAGGTTGAACAGGCGGATAACCACACTGAACACCACGAAGTAGATAGCGAAGAAAACAACGCCCATCACCAACAGCATCCAGACGTTCTGGCTGGCGGCCGGCAGGTTATACATCAACGCATAGTCGATGGCACCCGCAGAGAAGGAGAAGCCCGCGTGGATACCCAGCAACGTTGCGACAAACAGGCTGATGCCGGTCAGCAGTGCGTGCAGGAGGTACAGCAGCGGAGCGAGGAACATGAACAGGAATTCCAGCGGCTCAGTCACACCGGTCAGGAACGCGGTGATAGCCACGGAAAGCAGCATCCCACCCACCATCGGACGACGCTCTTTCGGCGCGGCAAAATACATCGCCAGCGCTGCACCCGGCAAACCGAACATCATGATCGGGAAGAAGCCGGACATGAACATCCCCGCCGTGCCGTCACCCGCATAGAAGCGGTTGATATCGCCGTGGAATACAGCACCCGCCGCGTTGGTGAATTCACCAATCTGGAACCAGGCGATAGTGTTCAGCACCTGATGCAGACCCGTTGGGATCAGCAGACGGTTGATGAAACCAAAGATACCGGAACCCAGCGCGCCTGCAGAAACGATCCATTCGCCACCTGCATGAATAGCGTGCTGCACCGGCGGCCAGACATAACCAAAAATGGCTGCCAGCACCAGACAGAAGAAGCCAGTGGCAATCGGCACAAAGCGTTTACCGCCGAAGAAGCTCAGGAAGTCAGGCAGTTTAATCGCGGACCAACGGTTATAGGCTGCACCACCGACCAGACCGGTAATGATACCCGCCAGAACACCCATGTTAATTTCCGGGTTGATGGTTACCATCGCTTTGGTCAGTACAAAATACCCGACCGCCCCCGCCAGCGCCGCCGCGCCCGCGCTGTCTTTTGACCAACTGGATGCCACACCGATCGCGAAGATAAGCGCAAGGTTGTCAAAAATCGCACCGCCCGCCTGGGCAATAAACGCAACGTTAAGTAAATCTGGCTGGCCGAATCGCAGCAACAGTGCCGCCACCGGCAGCACCGCGATAGGGAGCTGTAACGCCCTACCGAGTCGCTGGAAAAACCCTAAAATATTCATCTTATTCCCCCTACGAGAACCCTATTTGGCTTGTTTAAAGCCGTATTTTTATTTTGCTGCAAACTGTACTGCCGATGTTCTGTAATCAGGTTGTTAGATCATCTGCTACAGAGTGTGTAAAAAATTAATTCGTACCGCAAATTAAACGCGTGTCTTTTGTGAGTTTTGTCACCAAATATCGTTATCATCACTCCCTTTTACTGGCTAAACCAGAAAACTTATTTTATCATTCAAAAAATCAGGTCGGATTGACGCCTGTCTGCGCAAATCCAGGTTACGCTTAAAGATGCCAAATCCGCCAACGGCTTAATTTTTCTTATCGAGGTGAATAATGAGACTGATCCCCCTGACTACTGCTGAACAGGTCGGCAAATGGGCTGCGCGCCATATCGTCAATCGCATCAATGCGTTCAAACCGACTGCCGATCGCCCGTTCGTGCTTGGCTTGCCGACCGGTGGCACACCGATGACCACCTATAAAGCGTTAGTCGAAATGCATAAAGCAGGCCAGGTCAGCTTTAAGCACGTTGTCACTTTCAACATGGACGAGTATGTCGGTCTGCCGAAAGAGCATCCGGAAAGCTACTACAGCTTTATGCACCGTAATTTCTTCGATCACGTTGATATTCCAGCAGAAAATATCAACCTTCTCAATGGCAACGCCCCGGATATCGACGCCGAATGCCGCCAGTATGAAGAAAAAATCCGCTCTTACGGTAAAATTCATCTGTTTATGGGCGGTGTAGGTAACGACGGTCATATTGCATTTAACGAACCAGCCTCTTCTCTCGCCTCTCGCACCCGTATCAAAACCCTGACACATGACACTCGCGTCGCAAACTCTCGTTTCTTTGATAATGATGTTAATCAGGTGCCAAAATATGCGCTGACCGTCGGTGTGGGTACACTGCTGGATGCCGAAGAAGTGATGATTCTGGTGCTGGGTAGCCAGAAAGCACTGGCACTGCAGGCGGCCGTTGAAGGTTGCGTTAACCACATGTGGACTATTAGCTGTCTGCAACTGCATCCGAAAGCGATCATGGTGTGTGATGAACCTTCGACCATGGAGCTGAAAGTTAAGACTTTAAGATATTTCAATGAATTAGAAGCAGAAAACATCAAAGGTCTGTAATTGTTATCCCTGCCCTGACGTTTCGTTCAGGGCTGTATTATTTTTGATATCGGGGGTCGGAATGTATGCATTAACCCAGGGCCGGATCTTTACCGGCCACGAATTTCTTGATGACCATGCGGTTGTTATCGCTGATGGCCTGATTAAAAGCGTCTGTCCAGTAGCGGAACTGCCGCCAGAGATTGAACAACGTTCACTGAACGGGGCCATTCTCTCCCCCGGTTTTATCGATGTGCAGTTAAACGGCTGCGGTGGCGTACAGTTCAACGATACTGCTGAAGCGGTCAGCGTGGAAACGCTGGAAATCATGCAGAAAGCCAATGAGAAATCAGGCTGTACTAACTACCTGCCGACGCTTATCACCACCAGCGATGAGCTGATGAAACAGGGTGTGCGCGTAATGCGCGAATACCTGGCAAAACATCCGAATCAGGCATTAGGTCTGCATCTGGAAGGTCCGTGGCTGAATCTGGTAAAAAAAGGCACTCATAATCCGAATTTCGTGCGTAAGCCCGATGCCGCGCTGGTCGATTTCCTTTGTGAAAATGCCGATGTTATTACCAAAGTCACACTAGCGCCGGAAATGGTGCCAACGGAAGTGATCAGTAAACTGGCAAATGCTGGTATTGTGGTTTCAGCCGGTCACTCCAACGCCACATTGAAAGAAGCGAAAGCCGGTTTCCGCGCGGGGATTACCTTTGCCACCCATCTGTACAATGCGATGCCGTATATTACGGGGCGTGAGCCGGGTCTGGCGGGCGCGATCCTCGACGAAGCTGACATTTATTGCGGTATTATTGCCGATGGCCTGCACGTTGATTACGCTAACATTCGCAACGCCAAACGTCTGAAAGGCGACAAACTGTGTCTGGTTACCGATGCGACTGCGCCAGCAGGTGCCAATATTGAACAGTTCATTTTTGCGGGTAAAACAATATACTACCGCAACGGACTTTGTGTGGATGAGAACGGTACGTTAAGTGGTTCATCCTTAACCATGATTGAAGGCGTGCGTAATCTGGTCGAACATTGTGGTATCGCACTGGATGAAGTGCTGCGTATGGCGACGCTTTATCCGGCGCGTGCAATTGGCGTTGAGAAACGTCTCGGCACTCTCGCCGCAGGTAAAGTGGCCAACCTGACCGCATTCACACCTGATTTTAAAATCACCAGGACCATCGTTAACGGTAACGAGGTCGTAACTCAATAAGAGAAAGTATGACACCAGGCGGACAAGCTCAGATAGGTAATGTTGATCTCGTAAAACAGCTTAACAGCGCGGCGGTTTATCGCCTGATTGACCAACATGGGCCAATCTCGCGAATTCAGATTGCCGAACAAAGCCAGCTTGCCCCCGCCAGCGTAACTAAAATTACGCGTCAGCTTATCGAACGCGGGTTGATCAAAGAAGTTGATCAGCAGGCCTCCACCGGAGGCCGCCGCGCAATCTCTATTGTCACCGAAACCCGCAATTTCCAGGCTATCGGCGTACGACTTGGTCGTCACGACGCTACCATCACCCTGTTTGATCTCAGCAGCAAAGTGCTGGCAGAAGAACATTACCCGCTGCCAGAGCGTACCCAGCAAACGCTGGAACATGCGCTCTTAAACGCCATCGCCCAGTTTATTGATGGCTACCAGCGCAAACTGCGAGAGTTAATCGCCATTTCGGTTATTCTGCCAGGGCTTGTCGACCCGGACAGCGGCAAAATTCATTACATGCCGCATATCCAGGTGGAAAACTGGGGGCTGGTAGAGGCTCTGGAAGAACGTTTTAAAGTGACCTGTTTTGTCGGTCACGATATCCGCAGTCTGGCGCTGGCAGAGCACTACTTCGGTGCGAGTCAGGATTGCGAAGACTCCATTCTGGTGCGCGTGCACCGCGGAACGGGTGCCGGAATCATCTCTAACGGGCGCATTTTTATCGGCCGCAACGGCAACGTTGGTGAAATTGGCCATATTCAGGTTGAACCGCTGGGTGAACGCTGCCACTGCGGAAATTTCGGTTGTCTGGAAACTATCGCTGCCAACGCCGCCATTGAACAACGAGTGTTGAATCTGTTAAAGCAGGGCTATCAGAGCCGCGTGCCGCTGGATGACTGCACCATCAAAACTATCTGTAAAGCCGCAAACAAAGGCGACAGTCTGGCGTCGGAAGTGATTGAGTATGTCGGTCGCCATCTGGGTAAAACCATCGCCATTGCCATCAACTTATTTAACCCGCAAAAAATTGTTATTGCCGGTGAGATCACCGAAGCCGATAAAGTGCTGCTGCCCGCCATTGAAAGCTGCATTAATACCCAGGCGTTGAAGGCGTTTCGCACTAATCTGCCGGTAGTGCGTTCCGAACTGGATCACCGCTCAGCAATCGGTGCTTTTGCACTGGTAAAACGCGCCATGCTCAACGGTATTTTGCTCCAGCATTTGCTGGAAAATTAATGTGCTTTTATAGTGGCGCTTATTGTTGTCAATATTCTGGGTAGTCCATGACCATTAAAAATGTAATTTGCGATATCGACGGCGTGCTGATGCACGATAACGTCGCCGTACCGGGTGCAGCGGAGTTTTTGCACGGGATTATGGATAAAGGCCTGCCGTTGGTGTTGCTGACCAACTATCCTTCGCAGACCGGGCAAGACCTGGCAAACCGCTTTGCCACTGCCGGTGTCGATGTGCCAGACAGTGTGTTTTATACCTCCGCGATGGCAACTGCCGATTTCCTGCGTCGACAGGAAGGCAAAAAAGCGTATGTAGTGGGCGAAGGCGCGCTGATCCATGAACTGTACAAAGCCGGTTTTACCATTACCGATGTTAATCCTGACTTTGTGATTGTTGGCGAAACGCGCTCATACAACTGGGACATGATGCATAAAGCGGCATATTTCGTCGCCAACGGCGCACGTTTTATCGCCACCAACCCGGATACTCACGGACGTGGTTTCTATCCGGCCTGTGGCGCATTGTGCGCGGGGATCGAGAAAATCTCCGGACGTAAACCGTTCTATGTTGGTAAACCCAGCCCGTGGATCATCCGTGCAGCATTAAACAAAATGCAGGCGCACTCGGAAGAAACGGTGATTGTTGGCGATAACCTGCGTACCGACATTCTGGCTGGCTTCCAGGCGGGTCTGGAGACGATTCTGGTACTCTCTGGTGTTTCGTCGCTCGACGATATCGACAGTATGCCGTTCCGCCCTAGCTGGATTTACCCATCAGTCGCTGAAATCGACGTTATCTGAAAATCAACCACGTCTCAGGACGTGGTTGATATTGATGACAAACGCCAAACTGCCTGATGCGCTACGCTTATCAGGCCTACGCAGCTCCTGCAATATATTGAATTTTCATAATTTTGTAGGCCGGATAAGGCGTTCACGCCACATCCGGCATGAACAAATCTCACTTTGTAAGCGATTTGGTTTCTGATCCCCCTGCAAAATATATCCATTCAATAAAACCTGCTAAAAATTATCGAGTCATCAATAAACAGGTCACTATACCCCTCTCTTTTTCACCATTCATCAATCACCATTACGTTTTTTATTTTTTCACCGCCAAATCTCTTGCGCACATTGCTGCTTTGCGGCATTTTTTTAAACAAGCAAACACAACAAGCAGCAAACACCAGGTTAACGGAGAAGGTTATGTGTTCAATTTTTGGCGTATTCGATATCAAAACAGACGCAGTTGAGCTGCGGAAGAAAGCACTCGAGCTGTCACGCCTGATGCGTCATCGTGGCCCGGACTGGTCCGGTATTTATGCCAGCGATAATGCAATTCTCGCCCACGAACGTCTGTCAATTGTTGATGTTAACGCGGGTGCGCAGCCTCTCTACAATCAATCAAAAACCCACGTACTGGCAGTGAACGGGGAAATCTACAACCACCAGGCGCTGCGTGCTGAGTATGGCGATCGTTACCAGTTCCAGACTGGATCTGACTGCGAAGTGATCCTCGCGTTGTATCAGGAAAAAGGGGCGGAATTTCTCGACGATTTGCAGGGCATGTTTGCCTTTGCCCTGTACGACAGCGAAAAAGATGCATATCTGATTGGTCGCGACCATCTGGGGATCATCCCTCTGTATATGGGTTATGACGAACACGGCCAGCTATATGTGGCCTCAGAAATGAAAGCCCTGGTGCCGGTTTGCCGCACCATTAAAGAGTTCCCGGCAGGGAGCTATCTGTGGAGTCAGGACGGCGAAATCCGTTCTTATTATCACCGCGACTGGTTCGACTACGATGCGGTGAAAGATAACGTGACCGACAAAAACGAGCTGCGTCAGGCACTGGAAGATTCCGTTAAAAGCCACCTGATGTCTGACGTGCCTTACGGCGTGCTGCTCTCCGGTGGTCTGGATTCCTCAATTATTTCGGCTATCACCAAAAAATACGCCGCCCGCCGCGTGGAAGATCAGGAACGTTCAGAAGCCTGGTGGCCGCAATTGCACTCTTTTGCCGTGGGTCTGCCTGGTTCACCGGATCTGAAAGCGGCCCAGGAAGTGGCAAATCATCTGGGCACTGTGCATCACGAAATTCACTTCACCGTACAGGAAGGTCTCGATGCCATCCGCGACGTGATTTATCACATTGAAACGTATGATGTGACCACGATTCGCGCTTCAACGCCGATGTATTTAATGTCGCGTAAGATCAAGGCGATGGGCATTAAGATGGTACTGTCCGGTGAAGGTTCTGACGAAGTGTTTGGCGGTTATCTCTATTTCCACAAAGCGCCGAACGCCAAAGAGTTGCATGAAGAGACGGTGCGTAAGCTGCTGGCCCTGCATATGTATGACTGCGCACGCGCCAACAAAGCGATGTCGGCCTGGGGCGTGGAAGCACGCGTGCCGTTCCTTGACAAGAAATTCCTTGATGTAGCGATGCGCATTAATCCGCAGGACAAAATGTGCGGCAACGGCAAGATGGAAAAACACATCCTGCGTGAATGTTTTGAAGCGTATCTGCCCGCAAGTGTGGCCTGGCGGCAGAAAGAGCAGTTCTCAGATGGCGTCGGTTATAGCTGGATCGACACTCTGAAAGAAGTGGCGGCGCAGCAGGTTTCTGATCAACAGTTGGAAACGGCCCGCTTCCGCTTCCCATACAATACGCCGACCTCAAAAGAAGCGTATCTGTATCGCGAAATCTTTGAAGAACTGTTCCCGCTCCCAAGTGCCGCAGAGTGCGTACCAGGGGGGCCGTCCGTTGCCTGTTCTTCTGCCAAAGCGATTGAGTGGGATGAAGCGTTCAAGAAAATGGACGATCCATCGGGTCGTGCAGTCGGTGTTCACCAGTCGGCGTATAAATAAGACGTGTAATAATGCCCCGGAGAAATCCGGGGCAATTTCAGTTACTGGGGAACTTGTTGATTCTGATAGGCTGTGAGGAAATGTTCCGGATTTGCTACATCGCTGTCAGATAACTCATTACTGTAGGCGACTGACCAGGCTGCCGATTCATCCGGGATATGCAGGCTTCCATTTCCCTCTTTCAGGCGTAATAACTCAAAAGATTCGCCCTTGATTACAGCGGTATACGATTTCTCACCTTCCTGTAATGCTTTTACTTTGCAGCGAAAAATCTGACCATCGATGTCATTATCAACATGAGATACCTGAACAAGGGCTTCATTTTCCGCTTTCGGCCCAATTCGCATCATCCAGACCACTGCTCCTTCCTGACCACGATAACCAAAGACATACTTACCAATTTCCGGTCGGGCTGTATCGGCAAACGCCGATTGCATAAGTAATAAAGCACTGACCAGCACCGTCATAAAACGCAACATATTATTCCCTCAATAAATCGCCTGAAGTGGTAGCAGAGATGCAGGCGTAGCGATCCCTGTTCTGTCCTGTTGCAACGAGTCAGTATTTCATAGATTAATTTCCCGCCGCTATTGTTGAATTCTGAGTTTCACCCCGTATGACAAAAGAATGGCTGCAGGCTGTAGAAAAAACACAAAGTAAACAATAATTGACGAATATAGCGCCACGCTGTTCGCAACCTAACCAAACAGTCAATTTCAAGCAATTTTCCTTGAAAAAGAGGTTGACGCTGCATGGCTCTATACGCATAATGCGCCCCGCAACGCCGATAAGGTATCGCGAAAAAAAAGATGGCTACGTAGCTCAGTTGGTTAGAGCACATCACTCATAATGATGGGGTCACAGGTTCGAATCCCGTCGTAGCCACCATCTTTTTTTGCGGGAGTGGCGAAATTGGTAGACGCACCAGATTTAGGTTCTGGCGCCGCAAGGTGTGCGAGTTCAAGTCTCGCCTCCCGCACCATTCACCAGAAAGCGTTGTACGGATGGGGTATCGCCAAGCGGTAAGGCACCGGTTTTTGATACCGGCATTCCCTGGTTCGAATCCAGGTACCCCAGCCATC
>NZ_PTSR01000037.1:0-28178 GCF_002965345.1 Escherichia sp. MOD1-EC5950 | reverse complement strand
TTCAGTTCCCGGCGTAACGCTGCGGAACGCACTGGCGCTACCTTGTGTAGCTCCTCCTCGCATTTGATGAAGTACTGACGAACGGCGCGGCCCTGTTCGGTGCGCTCGACCATCGCCAGTTCTTTCGCCATGTTCGTGGAGATCAAATAGTCTTCACTGCGACGATCACCGCCGCGCTTTGTTGTCCAATCAAAATCAAACTGTTCAATATTTACACTTTGGTTCCCCCGTTTCGGGGAATCAAAGTACAAATTATCTACAACTTCAAAATCCACGCCCTTTTTAAATCCGTACTCATCAATGCGTCCTTTAATCCAGGTTGTGAAATCACGCTTCACACCCAGCGCCTTATGCAACGCTCTGGCGCTAACAATATTGGTTTCACGTCCGCCAATAACGCCGGAAATAACCGGGATAATTTCGCCGAAATTTTGCAGATTCTGGTTTTCAGGCCGAACGAAGCCCTGCCCCTGTACGGGCGTTTTTCGCTGTTTCATAAAAACTCCTGCTATCGAATTAAGTTACTTTTTATTTGCTAGTGGATAGTTGGGGCTTCTGGCCCCGTAGCCATTTAATCAGGTAGCTGTTCCGCGTGATTCCGCAATACGCTGATTAATCCACTCGTCAATTTCACTCTCAACGAAAGCAATAGCTCGCGAGCCAATTTTAACTGATGCAGGAAATTTACCTTGCCCCATAAGGCGATAAATCCATGCCTTGCTATATCCAGTTCTACGCTGAACTTCCGTTAAACGAATAAGAGAGTTTGCCATATATTCACCTTGTAACGTCTATAAAGGTGTACATAGCTTGCATTAAGAAAAGTGATATTTATAGATGCTTACCATTATGAATGGCGAATACCATTTCAGTGAAATAGCTCCACCTTTTTTTAATAATGGCGTTTACTATTTTAAGTATCATGCTGACGTGAAACACGAAGAAAAATTACTGTTCTTACGATTTAATCTGCATTGGTGGTTACTTTTTTTTGAAAGGAAACCACCATTTTTCTGGAATAGCGACCACTATTTAACTTTTTGTTTTTTTGGTCTTCTACCAATACGCTTCAGATGTTCAGGCCTTAAAATCAGATTCACAGCCCTAGCAACATTAGAACCCGCCCCCCGTTTTTTCAAATATTCAAGTACCTCATGCTCTGTCGGAGCCGTCTGTGGGTCATCTGGGTCATACGTCGACCATAGTTCTCTTATAGCATCCTGCACATACTCCAACCCATCACTCTTATGCCCATAAGTACACAAATACTCGTCAGGATTAATTACCTGATGAGATGATTCAATGATTGCTGGCGGATTAACTTCCTTAACAGGTATAGGGCGAGGGCATCTCGCAAAATCAACGCTCTCATTTTTTATCCACTCATATAAAGAATGGCGACTAATTAAAGTTTTATCCTTGCTTATCTCATATGCACGATCGGTCAGTTGCGCTGATGTCAGACGTTTGTACTCAATATCACAAACATTTCCCCAATTATCGTATTCAACTATTTCAGAGGTACATTCAACAGGAGTTAAGACACCACGACGGATGGCTGTTACCATTCCATTAGCCAACCCCCATGCCATTTTCCAACGTTCATGTTTATTATCTCTGACATGTTCAAGAGTAGGGTAATCATAAGGATCAATTCCGGCCAACAATAAAGCGGCCTGGGTGATAGAAAACTCCTGTACTGTTCGCCAGTGGGATAAGTCAGGAATGTTTTCCACAATTGGCATATTCTCCCCCTTCAAGCGGTCTAATGTTAAGGCCGAGCCAGCTCTGTTTGCATCAGCCTTTTTAGGTGCTCAAAGTCTACTACTGTATACTCAACCAGTCACCCGCATTTTCCGAACTCACCATGCACCACATTTCCGCCATGCTCGAGCGAATCCATATAGTCGGCATACCACTGGAGCATCTCCCGGCGACCATCCAGATATTGCGCATGGTTGTATGTGCCACGAATTGAGTTTTTATCGACGTGTGCGAGCTGTGTCTCTATCCACGCGGTGTTATAGCCCTGCTCATGCAAAATGGTGCTCATGGTGTGCCGGAATCCATGACCAGTAACCTTTCCGTTATAGCCGATGCGTTTAAATACTTGGTTTATGCTAGCCTCGCTCATTGTTTTCCTTGGATCATTACGGCCGGGAAACATAAGCGGATAATTGCCAGTTAATTCTTTAATCTGCCCAATAAGCGAAAGAGCCTGCTTAGACAAAGGCACCACATGAGGGCGACGCATTTTCATCCGTGAAGCAGGTATCTCCCAGATAGCCTTGTTGAGATCGATTTCATCCCATAATGCACCGCGCAGTTCGCCAGTCCGCAAACCGGTGATAATCAGTAGACGAGCCGCCATAACAACCAATGCACTTCCTGAGTAACTGGACAATGCCTTGAAAAAATCAGGTAATTCTTTGGCTGTGAGGAAAGGATAATGATTAGATTCATGACCTTGCATCGCGCTGGTGAGATCCGGTGCAGGGTTATACTCAGCACGTCCAGTGACAATTGCATAGCGGAAAACTTCCCCGCATCGCTGCCTCACTTTTTTGGCTTTTTCGGTAGCACCGCGCCCCTCGATGCGCCGCAGCACATTCAGCAGTTCAAGTGGTTTGATTTCGGCGATTGGTTTTTTGCCAATGTAAGGGAACACATCTTTGTTGAAGGCTTCGAGGATGTCTGAAGCATAACCAGCAGACCATTTTTTTAATTTGCTGCTGTGCCACTCAAGGGCAATATCTTTGAAGGTGTTGTTTAACTGCGTTTCCCGGGCAATCTTTTCCTCTCGTTTCGCTTCCATCGGATCGATACCCCCAGCGATCCCCCTTTTAGCTTCTTCACGTTTTGCACGAGCATCAGCCAAGGTAACTTCAGGATACACACCTAGTGCTAACAGCTTCTCTTTACCAGCTACACGATATTTGAAGCGCCAATATTTTCCTCCACTAGGTTTTACCAAGAGATACAGACCACCACCATCAGCCAGCTTGTAAGCCTTCTCTTTTGGCTTGGCAGTGTCTATTTGACGGGCATTGAGTTTCACTTGGGGGTACCTCCACTAAACCGAACAGCAAATACCCCCAAAAGTACCCCCAATTGACTGTAGATTTTGGGGTACTTAAGTAGACATCAAAAGACTAAAAGGGGCGCTAACATGCGGATTATAAGAGTTTTTTAAATACTTGAGTAGACTTGGGGAGACGTTAGAATGGTGCCGATAATAGGAGTCGAACCTACGACCTTCGCATTACGAATGCGCTGCTCTACCAACTGAGCTATATCGGCCCTGAAAAGGACATGTTCACGAACGTGAATCACGGTGGACAAGGTTAAAACTAACCGGGCGATGCGTCAATGGCCTTGTGAATCAAATGGCTACTTTTGCATCACCCGGTTTTATTTACGCACGAACGGTGTAATCACCAATACCGATCCACTTGTAGGTGGTCAGCGCTTCCAGCCCCATTGGTCCGCGTGCGTGGAGTTTTTGCGTGCTTACCGCCACTTCCGCGCCAAGACCAAACTGGCCGCCGTCGGTGAAACGTGTAGACGCGTTAACGTAAACAGCAGAGGAGTCCACTTCATTGACAAAACGCTGGGCATTGCGCATATCACGCGTCAGGATCGCATCGGAGTGTTGCGTCCCGTGCTCACGAATATGGGCGATGGCGTCGTCAAGATCGCTGACGATTTTGACGTTCAAATCTAACGACAGGAATTCATCGTCATACTCTTCCGCCTTAACAGCCACCACTTTCGCAGATCCTGCCTGCAACTGCGCCAGTGCCGCAGCATCGGCGTGTAACGTCACGCCGCTTTCCGTCATTTGCTTGCTTAACGCAGGCAGGAAGTTATCAGCGATGTTTTTATTCACCAGCAACGTTTCTACCGTATTGCAGGTACTCGGACGCTGGGTTTTCGCGTTGACGATCACTTTCAGGGCTGCAGAAATGTCAGCACTTTCATCAACGTAAATATGGCAGACGCCAATGCCGCCAGTGATCACCGGAATTGTCGACTGCTCGCGGCACAGCTTATGCAAACCAGCACCACCACGCGGGATCAACATGTCGATGTATTTATCCATGCGCAGCATTTCACTCACCAGTGCGCGATCCGGATTATCAATCGCCTGCACTGCGCCTGCCGGTAAACCGCAGGATTTCAGGGCGTCCTGAATCACCGCTACCGTTGCAGCGTTAGTGCGACAGGTTTCTTTGCCGCCGCGCAGGATCACCGCGTTACCAGTTTTCAGACACAGCGAAGCGACATCAACTGTCACGTTCGGACGCGCTTCATAAATTACACCTATAACACCCAGCGGCACGCGGCGACGCTCCAGACGCAGGCCGCTGTCCAGCACACCTCCATCAATCACCTGCCCTACCGGATCGGCAAGATTACACACCTGCCGCACATCGTCGGCAATGCCTTTCAGGCGCGCGGGCGTTAACGCCAGACGGTCAAGCATCGCTTCGCTAAGGCCATTGGCACGCGCGTCAGCAACATCCTGGGCGTTAGCATCGAGGATGCTTTCGCTCTGTGCTTCCAGCTCATCAGCGATCTTTTCCAGCACGCGATTTTTTTCGCGGCTGGAGAGTTGCGCTAATTTATACGAGGCTTGCTTCGCAGCAATGCCCATTTGTTCCAGCATCGGCCTGCTCCTTAACGGGTAATCATGTCATCACGGTGAACGGCAACCGGGCCGTATTCATATCCCAGTATTGCATCAATTTCTTGCGAGTGGTGTCCGGCAATACGGCGCAATGCATCGCTGTTATAGCGGCTAACGCCGTGAGCAATATCGCGACCTTCGAGGTTGCAAATGCGGATGACTTCACCGCGGGAGAAGTTGCCACTCACGCTTTTAATGCCTTTCGGCAACAGGGAACTGCCGCGTTCAAGAATAGCGGCGGTCGCCCCTTCATCTACAGTAATTTCACCCGCTGGCGGCGCGCCAAAAATCCAGCGTTTGCGGTTTTCAAGCGGAGTAGCCTGGGCATGGAACAACGTACCAACCGGGATACCTCCCATCACGTCGCCAATGACGCCTGGCTTGCTACCCGCGGCAATAATGGTATCGATACCCGCACGACAGGCTACGTCAGCCGCCTGCAACTTGGTGCCCATGCCGCCGGTTCCAAGGCCTGAAACGCTGTCACCGGCAATCGCGCGCAGCGCATCATCAATACCGTAAACATCTTTAATCAGTTCCGCCTGAGGATTACTGCGCGGGTCTGCGGTATACAAACCTTTTTGATCGGTCAGCAGCAGCAGTTTATCGGCACCGGCCAGAATTGCCGCTAACGCCGAGAGATTATCGTTGTCGCCAACTTTAATCTCTGCCGTAGCGACAGCATCATTCTCATTAATTACCGGAACGATGTTGTTGTCGAGCAACGCACGCAGGGTATCGCGGGCGTTCAGGAAGCGTTCACGATCTTCCATATCTGCACGCGTCAGCAGCATCTGCCCGACGTGAATACCGTAAATTGAAAACAGTTGTTCCCACAATTGAATCAGTCGGCTCTGCCCTACCGCCGCCAGGAGTTGTTTCGAGGCGATAGTCGCTGGCAGTTCCGGGTAGCCCAGGTGCTCACGTCCGGCGGCAATCGCGCCCGACGTCACAATTACAATCCGATGCCCGGCGGCATGTAGCTGCGCGCACTGGCGAACAAGTTCAACAATATGGGCACGGTTCAGGCGGCGCGATCCACCTGTTAGCACACTGGTGCCGAGTTTTACCACCAGCGTCTGGCTGTCACTCATGATTCTCTGCCATTCAATGTTAGGAAAAATGATATCAAACGAACGTTTTAGCAGGACTGTCGCCGGTTGCCAACCATCTGCGAGCAAAGCATGGCGTTTTGTTGCGCGGGATCAGCAAGCGTAGCAGCCGTTGTTTACGCTTTTATTACAGATTTAATAAATTACCACATTTTAAGAATATTATTAATCTGTAATATATCTTTAACAATCTCAGGTTAAAAACTTTCCTGTTTTCAACGGGACTCCCCCGCTGAATATTTGTGCGTTAATTAAAATCAGGAATGAAAATGAAAAAGAGCACTCTGGCATTAGTGGTGATGGGCATTGTGGCATCTGCATCCGTACAAGCTGCAGAAGTATATAATAAAGACGGTAATAAACTGGATGTCTATGGCAAAGTAAAAGCCATGCATTATATCAGTGATAATGAGAGTAAAGATGGCGATCAGAGTTATATCCGTTTTGGTTTTAAAGGCGAAACACAAATTAACGATCAACTGACCGGTTATGGTCGTTGGGAAGCGGAGTTTGCCGGAAATAAAGCGGAGAGTGATACCGCACAGCAAAAAACGCGTCTCGCCTTTGCCGGATTGAAATATAAAGATTTAGGTTCATTCGATTATGGTCGTAACCTTGGCGCATTGTATGACGTTGAAGCCTGGACAGATATGTTCCCGGAATTCGGTGGCGACTCCTCCGCCCAGACCGACAACTTTATGACTAAACGCGCCAGCGGCCTGGCGACTTATCGTAACACCGACTTCTTCGGCGTTATTGATGGCCTGAACCTGACCTTGCAATATCAAGGAAAAAACGAAAACCGCGATGTTAAAAAGCAGAACGGCGATGGCTTCGGTACGTCACTGACATATGACTTTGGCGGCAGTGATTTCGCTATCAGCGGTGCCTATACCAACTCTGATCGTACCAACGAGCAGAATCAGCAAAGCCGTGGCACGGGTAAACGCGCAGAAGCGTGGGCTACGGGTCTTAAATACGATGCTAATAATATTTACCTGGCAACCTTCTATTCTGAAACGCGTAATATGACGCCAATTTCTGGCGGCTTTGCCAATAAGACGCAAAACTTTGAAGCAGTCGCACAATACCAGTTCGACTTTGGTCTGCGTCCATCCCTGGGTTACGTATTATCAAAAGGGAAAGATATTGAAGGCATCGGTGATGAGGATCTGGTCAATTATATTGATGTTGGTGCCACGTATTATTTTAACAAAAACATGTCAGCATTTGTTGATTATAAAATCAACCAACTGGATAGCGATAATAAGTTGAATATCAATAATGATGATATTGTCGCGGTTGGGATGACGTATCAGTTTTAATTAATATTGCCGGATGCGAGGCATCCGGCACATTTCACTCACGCCGTTAACTTCACCGGTTCATCGCGAAAATCATCCGCCGGTTCCAGCTTAAAATTCAGCGTCGTCAGCAGTTCACGCAGCTTTTCATGAAACTCACGCAAAGTATGCTCCAGTCGCTCAACCACTTCTGCATCGTTTACCGGAACACTCGTCCAGTCACCTGCTTTATCAAACAGACCGAACTGATAACTGTAGGTAAAACGGGACTCCTGCGCTTCCAGTTCCATCCACCAGCCCCAAAACTCACGCACTTCCGGCGCGGGTTTCACGTTGACGCATACAGCCAGACAATCGAAAAAGAATCGATTATCTTCGCACTTACCTTCACGAATATACGGGCCAAGTGCGGTAAATTTTTTGATCAATCTGCTTTTCGGGTGTCCACTCGGTAACGTCATTGCGATCTCCTGTTGTGATGCAACTGTTTTACCAAATTGACAAAATTTAGCAAATTTTTAACACAATCGTTTTTCGATCCAGTCGGTGATTTCCTGAAGCGCTTTGTCAAAATTCCGATACACCGGATTAAATGGAATTTCTAACAATTTACCGTCGGCAGATGACGAAGTGATTAAGCGGGAATCCTCTTCCGGGCTGAACGGATCGTTCTTCCAGTAACCTGATAACATTGGCGTTGGGCAACGACGTCCCAACAATCCTTGCACTTTTAATGAATAGCGATTCAGCTCCACGCGCAACGCTTCGTCGGAAGCATCATGCATCCCCAAACGGCTGGCCAGTACGTCAAGATACATTTCCGGCACCTGTTGCTGGCACTTAAAATCACTCAACAAGGTGTGAACCACCGGCCCAAGACAGGCAACGGCTTTCAGACGCGGCGATTCAAGGTATGCGAGGCGCACGGCAACGTTAGCACCAAAACGGAAACCAAAGGCTGCGACGCGTGTGTGATCCACCCACGGCACGTTTGGCAACGCCTTTAAAACATGTTGGTGCAGCAAGCTGGAATCCTGGGTGAGTTTCCATTTTGAGGAAAAACCGACCGAAGGCATATCAATAGTCAGCATCGCAATGCCGCGCGGTGCAAAATAGCGCTCATAAAGGGAGTAATAGTCTGTTTGCATCGCATCCAAACCACCACACATTAATACTGTCGGGAATGGGCCATCGCCTTTTGGCATATGCAAAAAGCCAATGATGGGCGCGCCGCCCGGCACAGTAAACTCCATCTGCCGCATGGTGCCAGGCAGACGTTGCGCCGCTTCTTCATACGCGCGATTTGACAACGCCTGTACCTGTTCAGCCAGATCATCGCCCTTCAAGTGCGGATAGGCGGCAATATTGTACAACGTAGCAGCGTGCAGCCAGTGACGCCCGCTGACTTGCGGGTCTTCTTCCGCACAGGCTTTCTGTTGCCACAGCATTGCCTGGGTGGCCCACTCATAAATCCAGTTGCCACCGCGGTAACCAATCACCGTATCGTATAAATCATTGTCGGTGCGTTCGGCATCGCTCATCACAATACGCGCCTGGACATCGAGGATTTCACGCGGATCAACGCCACGCCAGATCCACATCAGGCGGTTAATCATGCGATACCAGTGAGGAATATTTTTGCCATCGAGGGCCGACTGCACCGACGGTTGCGCACCGCGGTTAAAACGGCGGACTAGCGTCGAGGTTTCAGGGTGTTTAAAGCGGGGTTTGAACAGGGTTTCGCTCAGGTTAGCCTGTGTCATGGATGCAGCCTCCAGGAATACTTACTGGAAGCTATTGTAACCTGCCTGACGTCAAAAAGAACAACGCCCGGCAAAGCCAGGCGTTGAAAAGATTAGCGACCAGAGATAGGCGGAACGAACACCACGCCCATATCCCACGGCTGCTCAATCCAGGTATTTTGCGGGATATCAACAACATAATCATCAACCAGCGGACGACCAGCCGGTTTAGCGAAGATGGTGACAAAGTGCGCTTTTGGATACATTTCACGGATTGCCACCGCAGTACCGCCGGTATCTACCAGGTCATCAATGACGATGAAGCCTTCACCATCGCCTTCTGCGCGTTTCAGTACTTTCAGTTCACGCTGGTTGTCGTGATCGTAGCTGGAAATACATACGGTATCGACATGACGAATACCCAGTTCACGCGCCAGTAAGGCTCCGGGCACCAGACCGCCACGGCTAACGGCAATAATGCCTTTCCATTGTTCTGAAGGCATCAGGCGGCTTGCCAGTTTACGTGCATGAATCTGCAACATGTCCCAGGTGACGATGTATTTTTCGCTCATGTGAAGTGTCCCAGCCTGTTTATCTACGGCTTAAAAAGTGTTCGAGGGGAAAATAGGTTGCGCGAGATTATAGAGATCTGACGCACTAAAAACCAGTATTTCACATAAGTCCGCGTCTTTTTGCGCACTGCTACTACCTGTCGCTGGATAAAGTGGTATTCTCAAACATATCTCGCAAGCCTGACTTGTGCTGACAACATTTTCTGCTAACCCTGTGACCTGCAATACTGTTTTGCGGGTGATCGACAAGGAGACTTAACGTGTCTGAACTGTCTCAATTATCTCCACAGCCGCTGTGGGATATTTTTGCCAAAATCTGTTCTATTCCTCACCCGTCCTACCACGAAGAGCAGCTTGCTGAATACATTGTAGGTTGGGCAAAAGAGAAAGGTTTCCATGTCGAACGCGATCAGGTGGGAAATATCCTGATTCGTAAACCTGCCACTGCAGGTATGGAAAACCGTAAACCGGTCGTCCTGCAGGCTCACCTCGATATGGTGCCACAGAAAAACAACGACACCGTGCACGACTTCACTAAAGATCCTATCCAGCCTTATATTGATGGCGAATGGGTTAAAGCACGCGGCACAACGCTGGGCGCGGATAACGGTATTGGTATGGCCTCTGCGCTGGCGGTTCTTGCCGATGACAACGTGGTTCATGGTCCGCTGGAAGTGCTGCTGACCATGACCGAAGAAGCCGGTATGGATGGCGCGTTCGGCTTACAGAGCAACTGGTTACAGGCTGACATTCTGATTAACACCGACTCTGAAGAAGAAGGTGAAATCTATATGGGTTGTGCGGGTGGTATCGACTTCACCTCTAACCTGCATTTGGATCGTGAAGCGGTTCCGGCTGGCTTTGAAACCTTTAAGTTAACCTTAAAAGGTCTGAAAGGCGGCCACTCCGGCGGTGAAATCCACGTTGGCCTGGGTAATGCCAACAAACTGTTGGTACGCTTCCTGGCAGGTCATGCAGAAGAGCTGGATCTGCGCCTTATCGATTTCAACGGTGGCACACTGCGTAACGCCATTCCGCGTGAAGCCTTTGCGACCATCGCTGTTGCAGCCGATAAAGTCGATGCACTGAAATCTCTGGTGAATACCTATCAGGATATCCTGAAAAACGAGCTGGCAGAGAAAGAGAAAAACCTGGCATTGTTGCTGGACTCTGTAGCGAACGATAAAGCTGCACTAATTGCTAAATCTCGCGATACCTTTATTCGCCTGTTGAACGCCACCCCGAACGGCGTTATTCGTAACTCCGACGTGGCAAAAGGCGTGGTTGAAACCTCACTGAACGTCGGTGTGGTGACCATGACCGACAACAACGTAGAAATTCACTGTCTGATCCGTTCACTGATCGACAGCGGTAAAGACTACGTGGTGAGCATGCTGGATTCACTGGGTAAACTGGCAGGCGCGAAGACCGAAGCGAAAGGCGCATATCCTGGCTGGCAGCCGGACGCTAACTCTCCGGTGATGCATCTGGTACGGGAAACCTATCAGCGTCTGTTCAACAAGACGCCGAACATCCAGATTATCCACGCGGGCCTGGAATGTGGTCTGTTCAAAAAACCGTATCCGGAAATGGACATGGTTTCTATCGGGCCAACCATCACTGGTCCACACTCTCCGGATGAGCAAGTTCATATCGAAAGCGTTGGTCATTACTGGACACTGCTGACTGAACTGCTGAAAGAAATTCCTGTGAAGTAATAACGATAACGTCCACGCCTGCGGGCGTGGACTGTTCAAGGATGAAGGGCAGAATTGTATGGCGATTTACATTGAGATAACAAAGTATTATGAAACCCATGAAAAAGTCGCATATTTGTATAGCTGCGACCATATTTCATGGGGGGAATTTTTGATCACCAAAGAAAATTTCGCGCTGAAATCCGTGAAAGAGCTTGAAGGTGAAAAGCAGAGTTTTTTTATGCTCAGAGCCTGGGGCAAAGTCAGAAGAACATATTTAACCACGAGAGAATTTCCCAAGGAAATATGTTACGCAGCCTGACGTCAGAACAATTTTTTCATGCGTTTTACAATCATCATTTTGACATTACGCTTGCACCACACAGCAATAGCCGCCGTTACCAATATCAACTCCAGTAAAAACGACCAGTGTAATAAAAAATTTAGCCACCACGGCTGATGTACCGCCGTAATATGAAATAGCGCAAACGGTTTATTAACGAAAGGCATTAGCCACCAGATATCCCCAACCAGCGTATCAAGTAATAAATGCACAATACCATTCAGGCAAAATATCACCCCCAACCACGGCGGAAGTTTATTCTTCGCGACGCCAGCCCAGAGTAGCGTCGCAGCCAAAAGTGTGAACCATAGCAATGGCCAATGAGACGGGTAAAGATGATGATGACGTTGCCCGCTATCAATCAGATAGCACCAGAAGAGATCAAAATCGGGTGCAACTGCCCCGACTAAGCCAATAACCATCACCCTCCGCGCATGACGAGCAATCAGCGGCAAGCGTTTTACTAAAGTACAATTTATTAAATATCCAGCCGGAAGATGACCGATAAACATGATGATTCCTTTCGTTTTCACCCGCTGCTTTCACGGAGAAAACGGCGGGACATGTTCCTGAATTACACAGCGATAAAAGCCATCCCTGTAAACGTCCGTCGCGGGTTACCACGTTCAATCTGATGATGGAACATTCGCCGCTGCGATTTCAGCGCCGCACTATTTTCCTGTTGCTGTTGTTCCAGCTTCCAGGCAATCAGCAATCGCGCCAGCCGTCTGTTAGCATGCTGGCTACGTTCCGATTGTACCTTCACACAAATCCCACTTGCCAGATGCGTGGCGCGCACCGCCGAGTCGGTTTTATTGACATGTTGACCGCCCGGCCCCGACGAGCGCAACGTCTCATAACGGATCGCATCTGATTGTTCCTGCTCATCAGCGGTAAAACGCCCAATGCCCAGAAACCAGTTTTTACGTCCATGATGAGGTCGATACGGGCTTGGGCAAATCCACTGAATCGTACCACACCAGCGTTCACTTAATGCCCATGCATTATCGCCATCCAAAGAGACCAGCGCCGAACGCAGCGTGTCAGAGTAGCGCCCCGTTTCTGTTTCCAGCACCGTTACCGCGACGCGCTGTTGGGTAGCTTCTTTAATCAGCCTGTCCAGCGCCTTTTTGACGGCGAGACAGCATTCTTCTGGCCCCTGGGCAGAGGAGAGTTGCAACAAGATCATCCTTTTTTCCCTCCACTGTTTTTGAGCGTCAGTACCGGACGCAACCGCGCGACTGGATTAACTAAACCGGCCCGTACCAGGCATTGCACCACGCTTTCTGCTGATTTATAGGCCTGCGGCGCTTCTTCGAAGATGAGTTGTTTATCGCGGCAAATTACCCGGCTGCCAAGTTCAGTACGCGAGAGTTGCGTCACGGTGTATTTCGCCGCCAGACGCCCTTTACACTCGGTACGTCCCCATTTGCGTCCTGCCCCATGCGCCAGCGAATGTAATGTTTCTTCACAAATGACAGGCTGAACCAGCCACGAAAAATCACCGCGTGAGCCGGGGATAACCACCAGACCGCTATCATCTGGCGTTGCCCCTTTACGATGTAACCAGCCTTGTTGATCGCCAATTTGACTCGCGGTAATAAAGTTATGTGCCACATCCAGAACCAGACTTCCCGTCGCCTTCACCTGCTGCATCATGCGCAAAGCAATCATCTGGCGATTCATACGCGCAAACGCCAACGCATCGTCATGCTCCGCGATATAACGTAGCGCGTCGTCACAGACTTCTGGCAAGCCATGATGAGAAAACGAGGCAATATGTCGCTGTAAAATAGACTGCCCCAAACCACGCGAGCCGCTATGAACCAGCAGTTGCAAATACCGCGCATCCATACCAGCCAGTGCAAACAACTCAGCGTTGATGATTTGATCAATCTGTTGCAGTTCAGCGAAGTGATTGCCGCCGCCGATGGAACCCAGCGAGCTGCGCCACGGATGCTGTGCAAACGCTGACGGCAGGTTTTCCTCCAGCCAGCTTTCTTCGGCAACATCATCCAGAGCAGACAATCGCTTTTCAAACTTATCGGCATTGTATTTGCGGGCAAGGATATCTGTTTGCCATAGCGCCATGCCGCAACCGATATCATTGCCGACCAGCGCCGGGTAAAAACGCCCAACGGAGAAGAAGGCTGCGCCAATCGGGTAGCCGCGTCCGGGGTGTAAATCTGGCATCCCTACTACGCGTTGCATATCGGGAAGTTTTGCTGTGGTGTGTAATTGTTGGATCGCTGAACTCTCGATCCACAGGTCATCGGATGCGATGGTAAATACCGCATCGGATAAAGGACGAATATATTTGCCCATGTACCATTCCATTTATACTCATCATACTTCAAGTTGCATGAGCTGCGACTCAAATTATTAAGAGTAACAATTAAAAAATCAGAAAATGGCAGACGAATCCAGGGCAAAAAAAAGAATTAATCCTGGAAAGGTCTGCAAAGCGTCATTGATAAAGAATTTGTCATGATTGACCTCCTTGCAGTTTGTGGAATAAGAAAACGCGCACATACTAGGCAGGCAATATTTACATTGCAAGCTGGAATTAATCTGGCTGCTGATAACGCATATAAAAATTAGTCAACCACTCTCCCCGGCATTCAACGTTCTGCTGCTTAACTACCTGAAAACCATAACGTTCAAAAAAGGGTTTCGCCGTTATGCTGGCATTTACTGTAAGTTCGGATTCAGACTTAATCGATGGTTTTAACAAGGCGCTGGCGACACCGCGGCGGGTGTATTTCGGGTCAACAAATAATAAGTCGATATAGCGGTCAATTAGCGTAATAAATCCGACTGGTTGCTCATCAATGACCGCAACCCGCACTTGTGATTGCGCGATTTTTTTCTTCCAGCGTGTTTCATCAATCTGCGCCCAAGCGGCAATTTGCTGCGGAGAATAATGTTGGCTAGCCGTCATCGTAACCGCTCTAAGGAAAATAGCGCATATGTGCTGAAAATCTCCGGGCCGATAGTCTCTTATTGATATGTTATTCATAACCCCAACACCAGTTGTCTTTCCATTTGCGGATCCAGCAACGTCACATGCAAGCCCACCAGCCGCACACCACGCCCGCTGCGGCGTTCATCCCAGGTTTTACGCGCGGTGGCGATTAGGTCAGCTTTATTCAATCGCGGCCAGACATGTTCCTGAGTGGTTTGCTGAAAATCGTCGAACTTTAACTTCACCCCCTGACGAGCGATAAGCAAATCAGGTTTTACCTTCGCCAGACGGCGTTCCAGCTCCGGGTATAGCCGCTCAATGATCGCTTCACATTCAGACCAGTGATGAATATCTTCCGCCATCGTGCGTTCCACGCCGACGGATTTGCGCAGGCGTTCGCTGTTAACATCGCGCTCATCGATGCCCTGACTACGCTCCCATAAAATGTGGCCAAATTTGCCAAAACGTTTGAGCAACATCACCAGATCATACTTTTGCACATCGCCGCAGGTTCGCAGCCCCATCGCTTCCAGTTTTGCCGCCGACACTTTGCCGACACCGGGAATTTTCGCCAGCGGCAGGGTTTGCAGAAATGCCGGAACGTCAGCCGGAGTAATCACAAACTGACCGTTGGGTTTATTCATGTCAGAAGCGATTTTAGCGAGAAACTTTACCGGCGCGACGCCCGCAGACGCCGTCAGTTGCAACTCGTTAAAAATCGTCTGGCGGATTTCCTGGGCAATGAGGGTCGCAGAACCGTGGCAATGTACGCTGTCGGTGACGTCAAGATAGGCTTCATCCAGCGACAGCGGTTCAATGCGCGAAGTGTAGCGCGAGAAGATTTCGCGGATATGATTCGAGGCTTCTTTGTAAGCGTCAAAGCGCCCCGGAAGCAGCGTAAGATGTGGGCATAATTTGAGCGCCATACCGGTCGGCATTGCACTGCGTACACCAAATTTACGCGCGGGATAATTAGCGGTGCTGATCACCCCCCGACGTTCGCGGCTGCCGCCAATAGCAATAGGGATATCGCGCAGGGCGGGATTGTCGCGCATCTCCACCGCTGCGAAAAAACAGTCCATATCCACATGAATGATTTTACGCATTGCTCACCTCTCAACACTGGTAAAGTATACAGTGTTTTCAGGGTTTGAGAAATGCGTAAAGATTCAGCAATCTGCCCCCTTATCGCCGGATGCGACGCTGGCACGTCTTGTCCAGACTACAAGAGGTAGTTTTTGCTACCCGTGCTGTTTATCCAGCTTTTGTACCAACGGCTGCACCACTTTGTCGCCATGCTGGCCAAAATATTGATACAGCGTATCGGACGCGCTTTTGGTCAGCACCATAATCTCAATACGTCGGTTACCCGCGCTTTGCGGATTTTTGGTATCCAGCAACATCTGGTCAGCCATCGCACTCACCTGCATCACTTTATCTTCTGGCATTCCGGCTTCTTCCAGCACGCGACGAGCCGAAAGCGCGCGGTCGCCCGAAAGGTTCCAGTTGTTGTAGATATTGTTTTTATAGGCCATCGCATCGGTATGCCCGGTAATAATAATTTTGTTATCGAGCGAGTCGAACACCGGCGCGAGCTCCACCAGCAGGGTTTTAAAGAACGGCATAATCTTCGCGCTGCCGCGTTCAAACATATTGCGGTTCTGGTCGTCTTTAATCAGCACGCGCAATCCCTGCGGGACAATTTCCATCTCCAGATTCGCTTCCATATGCGCATCGCGGGCGATGATGTTGATATCGGTCGCCAGTTCGCCAAGCTCGGTGGCGGATTTCTTCTTAAGCAGCGCCGTTTTCTCGTTCACATCGCGCACTTTTTTCTCCGTCTCTTCCGGCACCGCCACGGTAGCGGGTTTCGGCGGGTGGGTCGGGCTAATTTTATTTAACGGCGACAATCCACCGCCGTTGAAAATCGACTGCCCGTGCAGCGCGGCGATAATGCTTTCCCGCTCAGATTTACTGACGCTGTTGACAATCCACAGCGTCATAAACAGCGCCATCATTGCCAGAGTAAAGTCGGCAAAGGCCACTTTCCACGCCCCGCCGTGATGTCCGGCATGGTTCTTTTTGATCTGCCGCCGGACGATGGTCGTTTTTGCCCCACGCTCGCGGCGGTTGCCCGTCTTTCTCATGCTTAATCTTGCTCCAGCATCGCATTCACCCACGCGTCGAGGTTAGCGAAGGTCGGCTTGGATGCCAGATGCAGCAACTTACGCCCCGCATCTACCGCCAGCAGGGTCGGTTTACCGCCCGCCTGGGCTACCAGCACGGTACGCACACACTCCAGCAGAGAATGTTCCGCCCGCGCCTGTTGTTCCATGGCGTTGGCGAGCGGGTCCATCAGGCAATAACAGATAAATACGCCTAAAAACGTCCCCACCAGCGCCGCCGCCACTTTCAGGCCAATCAGGGCGATAGATCCATCAATCGACTGCATGGTGATGATGATGCCCAACACCGCCGCACAAATGCCAAACCCTGGCATCGCTTCGGCGGTACGTTGCAGCGAACGCGACGGCGTTAGCAGCGACTCTTCGGCGGTGTCCAGTTCCTGATCGAGAATGCCTTCCAGTTCATGGGCGTCAATTTTGCCCATCGCCATCAGGCGAAAGTTATCGGCAATAAAGGTCACCAGCCGCTTCTGGGTTAACACCAGCGGGTATTTCTGGAAAACAGTGCTCTCTTCCGGCTGCTCAATGTGCTGATCCAGCATGCGCAGGCCGCCGTTTTGCACCATTTCGAGCAATTCATACAGGCACATTAATAGCTGACGCTGAAACTCCGGTCCGAGCTGTTTTTTACTGATCACGCCTTTGATTTGATGGGCGATTTCTTTCAGCACATGTTTTGGGTTGCCAATAATCATCGCCCCAAAACCGGCCCCTAAAATAATAACTATCTCTGCAGGTTGCCAGATAGCAATTAATTGCCCGCCCGCTTCAAAGTACCCGCCAAATACGCAGCCGAGCACCACCAATAAACCTACTATTTTTTGCATAATTTTTTCACTTTAATTCGGATAGACAAAATCACGAATTTTCTGCGCGATCTGTTTATTCAATTGACAAATTCTGGCTTCGGTCAGTCCTAATACCAGCGCGATCTCTTTGAGATTCATCTCATGCTGGTAATACATAGAGAGGATCAGTTGCTCTTTTTCACTCAATTGTGAAAGCGCGTGTTGCAGCATTTGCTGGGTAATGATTTGTTCTTCCAGCTCTCTTCCGGCAAGCGGGATACTGTGGCCTTCAACGCCAAGCAATTCATCCAGACTGGCGAGGGTTTCCGCACCTTCCAGTTGAAGATATTCGAGATAATCTTCATGAGAAATGCCCTCGCGAACCAGTTCCTGCCACTCTGGTTCGTGCCCCAGTTTTTTACGCGTCTCACGAATCAGGTCTTTCATCTGATGATATTTCTGCCGCAACTGCCGCGGTCGCCAGTCGAGCGCACGCAGCTCATCAAGGATCGCGCCGCGAATTCGATGCACGGCATAACCTGCAAAACCTTCATCAGGCAGCCCGTAGCGACGAATGGCATTAAGCAGCCCCATTAACGCCGTTTGTTCCATATCCTGGCGGTCAATAATGCAGTTGCACTGCGGCGCGAGTTGCCGCACCACTTTGCGCACCAGCGGTAAATAGGCCTGTAAATAGTGGCTCTCCTGCTGCGGGGTTAATAGCGGCGCGGCAGTAAATTCTTCTGACTCGAATACGTCCTGTAGCATGTTTATATCCGTCTGGTGATTACTGGAAGACCACTTTTTTCACCAGCAAATCCTTATACGGTGTGCTCATTTTGCGACGCTGAAGATCTTTCTTTAGCGCATCAGAAATCAGTTTGCGGATGGCCGATATTTTCATGCCACGCAAATCTTCAAATTTCATTTCCGTCAGGCACTCAACCGCAATGCTTTGATACAGCGGCTCCTGATGTTTTATTTTTTCGGCCTCTTTATCACTGGCGACCACCATGACTAATTCCGCCGACAAATAATGATCCGCGCCGTTGTTGTCATGCAGAGTGACAATGGTTTCCGGCAACGTCACAAACACGCTTTTGCTTTCATCCATCGTTTCCACCGATTCCACCCGCGCTACGGCAGTCGGTTTTCCTTTTCCGGCATAATGATGCCAGACTCCCCACCCTGCCCCGGCTCCTACCACCAACGCCAGAACGGCACTGACCACGCCTGCCACCACAATTCTCTTCATCTTGCTTTTACACTTTGATCAAAACGGATTCGTTTTGTTGAAATTGAGGCTCATCATCAAGCTGTAAGGCGGCACTCACCTCCTCCTGCTGATGGCCCGACTGTTGTTGCTGCTGCGACTGCCCTTCGGAGGAGACCTGCACGTTCACCTCCATAAAATTTTGCGCCGTCAGATGCTGGCGAAGATCGTCGCTAAACTGCTGCAACGCGCGACAAACCTCACTTTGGTTAGCGCCGATATGCACCGTCAGTTTGCCGCTATCCAGTTGCACAGCGATCTCAAGCTTGCCAAGCGACGGTGGATCAAGGCGGATTGTCGAGATCTGCTGCTGTTTGTTGAGCTGGAAATGGATCTGATCTTTCAAAAGCGTCGTCAATTTTTCGCCCAGCTCGTCCATCGAGAGGGTGACAGGTTTAGTGGCAATCTCCTGATGATCGCTGACCCGTTCCGGCGTTTTAACTGGCAACACAACGCGCGAAATGACGGGTTCTGTTTCTGCTGCTTTATCGCTTTTACGCTCTACTGGAGGACGCGTGGTCACACGGGTCGGCTCAGGCTTCGCGCGTTCTGGTTTAGCGGGCGTGCGCTGTTGCACCGGCGCAATGGCGCGTAAATCTTCACTGGCGTAAGTTGCCAGTCTGGCCTGCTGTTCAGGCTTTGCCTGCGGCAACTGACTGACCAGCTCCTGTAATTGCGGTGGTAACGACGTGAGTTCCTGCTGCATCGGGTGTTGCGGTGTGTTTTGCGCCGCCGCTTTCGTCAGTTGCCGGATAACCGGAGATGTCGCCACGTTTCGCGGCTGCGGCGTGTCCTGATGCGGCGCGGCAGGTTGCGGCAGTAACAGCGCCATTAGCGCCTGCATCGCTGCCGGATCGCTCTCCTGCGGGCGCGTCACCTGTTGCTGGGGGGATTTAGCGCTATGAACGCGCTCCGCCACCGCGGCCACCGCCATTTTCGGCAGGGTAAAAGCAGGTACGTTTTCACCGCTCACCGGCGGCAAAATGTCCGTTTTCAGCGCGGCGGTTTGCGCAAGCGTTCCGAGCGTGGCAAGCAATGCCGGATTCATGGCTTCTCCGAAAGTAAATTAACAATTGAGTAGGCCAGCACGCCTTCCTGATGTTGCTGGTGTCTCTCCATGCGTGCTTTCAGCACTTCAGTTCTCTGCTCGCGTCGGGCAATCAATACGCTAAACGCGGCATGAAGTTGCGCTTTCACCACACGCAATTGTGCAGCGTCAGTTTCAGCCTCTTCATAGACATGAAACTGGCGCATCAACTGCTGATGCAGCACCGGAAGGCGTCGCCAGCGCTGTTTATCCAGTGCTTCGTTCATCGCCGTAACCAGCGCGAAAAGTTGCCTGCGTTCTTTTTCCATTGCGTTAACCCAGCTTGCCCGAAAGCCCTTCCCAGCCTTCGCGCAGGTTGCTTAAAATCAGCATCACTTCATCGATTTTCTCTGCCGACAGTTCGCCGCTGGCCTCATACAAACGATAAACACAGTGGTCATACAGACGCGAAAGATTCACCACCAGCTCGCCGCCGGTTTCAAACTCCAGCGAACTGGTGAGCGCATTGAGAATATCGATGCATTTGTTGATGCTCTGGGCTTTCTTCTCAAAACGTCGCCCTTCAATGTGGCTTTTGGCGCGTTCCAGCTCATCCATCAGGCCAGAAAACAGCACCAGTACCAGTTCGAGAGGTGACGCCGCAGCAGTGCGAGCCGCAAGGTCAATCTCTTTATATTGCGAATAGCCATCCTGTACTTCGTACATCTTTAGGGATATTCCTTGTGAGTTACGCGAATGCCGCCATGCTGGCTTTCATGGTGTACACCTCAACCAGTGTGTTGGTGTACTCCTCAAGATAACGGTCGTAGTTGGCGTTATAGGTATCGGTAAGCTGATCGCTTTCGTCCTGAATTTTGCTCATCTGATCGTCAATGTTCTGCTGGCGCAGAGTGATGATGCCGTTGCTGGAGTCCGTATAGGTGTTAATCAGGTCGTCCATCTGCGCCACCATGCTGTTGTCACCGACGAAAATTGACGTCAGACCGTCCGGGTTTTTCGCCATTTCGTCGTTGAACTGGTCGGAGTCGATCTGCAAGTGACCGTGAGAATCGAGGGTGATGCCATAATCCACAATCGACACGCCGTTGTAACTGGCATGGGCGATGTCATCGAGCTGGTTCGCCAGTGAACTGAGTCCTGCATCACCCGCAAAGACCCCGGCGCTGCTGCTGTCATCACCGTGGGTGGTCAGCGAATCAACCGTATCAATCAAAGTGTTATAGGCATCAACAAAGGTCTGTACTTTCTCCTGGCTGGCGCTGGAATCTTCGCTGATGTTAAAGGTGGTGAGATCGCTGTCAGAATCGCTGACTTCGGTGAACGTCATGGTGACGCCGGGGATCACATCATCAAATGTATTGCTGCTGTTGGTGATCGCCGGCCCCGTGGCGCTGCCGAGATGAATAATCGCGTCCTGGGCGGAGGAAACATCCGTGGCAACGGGCGCGCTGGCGCTATCGTTGCTGGCGTCATGCCCGGTCACGCTCACCGAGAACGCGCTCTGTGCTCCGGTGCTTTCGGAGGTGAGCATAATGGTGGTGGTGCCGTCGGTTTTTACCAGTGCCGCCGAAACGCCGGGATTGTCATCGGAGTCGTTAATCGCATTCACCAGCTCACTGGCATCGATAAAACCATCGCCATCACCGTTCTGATCCGCCGCCGACAGATCAATATCCATGCTGCTGTCGCCCATCGTCAGTTCAAAAGTGCCGGTGGCGGAAAAGGCGTCGTCGCCCATACTGAACGTGGTCTGCTGCCCCTGTGCCAGTTGCTCGACATAAAACGAGTAGCTTCCGCCCTGCGCCTGGGAATTG
This sequence comes from Escherichia sp. MOD1-EC5950, assembly GCF_002965345.1. NCBI lineage: Bacteria > Pseudomonadati > Pseudomonadota > Gammaproteobacteria > Enterobacterales > Enterobacteriaceae > Escherichia > Escherichia sp. MOD1-EC5950. Next base: position 6,644 of record NZ_PTSR01000037.1, on the reverse strand, counting down.
GCGGAAACGGTGGCGGAGTCATTACTGCTGGAAGCAGCAAAAGTCACCGGGCCGTCGGTATCGCTGTTCAGCGCATCGACAGCACTCTGAAAATCGCTCAACGCCGAGCTGAGCGAGTCCAGGCCGCTGCTTTCAGCATCCAGCTCGCTCTGCTTCTCCTGCAAATTTGCTGCCTGAGTGGCAACATCGGCATACGCGATTTCTTGCGCAATGGTTCTTGGGTTAATCATTGATGACTCCGGATTACGATGTCAGATTATTGGCAAAAGGCGTGCCAATAATTTTTATGTGAATAATCAATTAATTGAAAAACAGGCGGAAAGAGCATTTCCGGTCTGGCGGAAGAGTGTCTGCCGCAGAAAGGACAACACCGCCCGCAGGCGGTGTTGAGACTGATGACAAACGCAACATTGCCTGATGCGCTGCGCTTATCAGGCCTACAAGATTTCTGCAATATATTGAATTTGCAATATTTTGTAGGCCGGATAAGGCATTTACGCCGCATCCGGCAATCCGCCATTACTGCAGCAGGCTGGAAACCATGCTGGACATGCTGTTGGACTGTTTCAGCATGGTGATGCCGGTTTGCATCAGCACCTGCTGTTTGGTCATGTTGGACGCTTCCGTCGCGTAGTCGGTATCCATAATGTTACCGATCGCCACTTCGGTGTTGTCCTGCATGCTGGTCAGGTTGTTGGCGGTGTCGTTAAGACGGTTGATAGACGCGCCCAGCTTGGACTGGATCTGCGAAACGTCATCCATCGCGGTAGAAATGCTGGTGATCATCTGGTTGGCCGAGCCAGACGCAGTCAGCTCAGTACCGCCAGAAACGCCCGCAGTACCCGTGGTGTCTGCCTGATCCGCGCTAAAGGAGTTGCTGATAGCAGAAAGATCCGTCACCAGCGTGTTCAGTTGGCTTGAAATGTTCACGGTCATGGTGTCGGAAGACTCCGCGCCTACCTGGAAAGTCACCGCACTCTGGAACAGGCCGTCAGTGCCGGTGTTGCTGGTGCCGGAAACACCGAACAGGTTGGTGCCGCCATAAGTAGTATTTTGCAGCATGTCAGACATCTGCTGACCCAGTTCGTCGTATTCATCCTGCATCGCCTGCAGGTCGTCGTCGCTGTAAGTGCCGTTCGCCGCCTGGGTGGAGAGATCTTTCATACGACCCAGCACATCAGACATTTCATCAAACATGCTATCTGCGGTTTGCAGCATCGCCGTCGCGTCGTTAATGTTGCTCAGCGCAACGCCCATACCGCTGGACTGTGCCGTCAAACGGTTAGCAATCTGTTTGCCCGCGGCATCATCTGCTGAAGAGTTAATACGATTACCGGTCGCCAGGCGTTCCATAGAAGTAGAAAGAGAAGAACTACTTTTGCTGATTGCATTAACGGCGGCCATTGAGGCGTTATTGGTATTCATAGATAACATGATACTGCTCCTTGGGATTAATCGTGTTCGTTTCGATACCCTGTAAAAACGACATCCCATGAGCAAACTTAAAATGACCATAAAAAATTTTTCAGTCCATTTTATCGAATGCCACTTTTAGCTAAAAAAAGCAGAACCTAAATTCAGATAAAAAGATTATTAGCAATATATGCCACATGGCCAGGTGACAAAACATGTCATCGCCAACTGATTGTTATCACTCAGATTATCAGCAGAAAAATTGATTATTACCCAACGAACTGATGCTAATATTTACATTGCGTTGCAAATAACACACATTTTACTATTGTGACTCGCCAGTCATTTCGTTACATTCTCACGCCATATAGAGATTAAGAATAATCCTATTATCATTAAATATTAATTATCACGCAGTAAAATCATCTTCTCAAGGATGTATAAGACCCTGCTTAATGCAGCGTACTATCAGGAAACATTTATCCCTTGCTAAGGTAAACTCAACTATGAGTATTATTATCAACAACTGGCGGATGGACCCGTCGCTTAATGCCTTAATTCATTGTGAAACGGGTGAAATGCGTCGTCTTGGCGAATACCATTTTATTTTGCTGGAAACATTAGCAAAAAATGCCGAGACGGTTTTATCGCGATCTTATTTATGTGCCGAAGTGTGGAAAAACCGCATTGTTGGCGGCAACAGCCTGCCTACGGCGATCCACGCCTTACGTGTTGCTATTGACGATGATGGTAAACAACAGAACATTATTAAAACCATTCCGAAGAAAGGTTATCTGTGTAATAAAGAATATATTTCCTTACCTGCATCAGCATCGGCTGAAACATTGAATATTGCAGTTGAACCGCAGGAAGTTGTTTCACCTGTTCGTGACGAAAAAACATTACCCGCCACACCATTACTCCCCGCCCGTAAAAAACGTAATTATGTGCTGGGGCTGACAATGTTAACTGTTGCCATCGCCGTTGGCTCAACCGTAGGTTATAGCTACGATAAAAATATGCCTGATACGCCGCAACTGATTAAAGAAACGGTCAATAGTCCGCGAATAAAGATATTTCATCTTAGCACTGATGGGGGGACTAATACTGCACCATTACTTTCACAAACTCTCACTCCAGGAAAAGAAAAATTAGATAATTTATTGTCAGCGCACAATATGACCATGACAACTTATTATAAATATGTTCGTGACCGACTGGAGAGTGATATCGTTCTGCGTAACCAGTGCAACGGAAGCTGGCAATTAACCTTTAATGTGGAAAGCTGGCAGAATAGCGATATTAGTAGCGCGATGTATCAGAATTTAGAGAAGTTATTAAATACTGTGCAGAAGTGCTGATGAGTACCAATATATGCCGGATGCGACGCTAAAGGCGTCTTATCCGGCCTACCAATAATTACCCCAATAAATTCCTCACCGTCTGGCTGGAAATTCGCGCCTGGCCGTTCACCGCCTGCAATAAAACCTGATAGTTATGATTGGCGCTGTCGAGCACGCCGCCGAGATTCTCCGACGCCTGCACCGCATTTTCTGTTTGCGGGAAGCGCGACATGCCGTCGATCAACTGCCGCGCTTTTTCTTGCTGCACCGCCATCTGGGCGCGCTGCTGGTTAATGTTTTCTAATATGTGAGAAATCCCCGCCCCGCCCTGTTGCAAACTTTGCGTTAAACGCTCGGCCTCAGAGGGTTCGGCAAAGGTTTTCAGCAGAATAAACGCCGACTTATCGCCATCGGCGCGCACGCTTAAGGTGCGTTCAATATGAGGCCACTGTTTTTCGGTGGCGGAAAAACTGATGCCGTCTGCCTGCTGATGCATCTGCACGCCCACGCGGCGCAAAGCGTTGGTCAGCCGCGTCTGATACTGCCCGGTGTTGTCATCCTCAGACAGCATCACCGCCGCAAGCTGGGTCTGCCGCCCGTCAGAGACGCTGAACATCCGCGTTCCCGGCGTGAGATTGAGCACGAGATTCGCCAGATCCGGCGAGTGAAAGGCCACCCGCGCAGCCCCCTGTAACACCGGCTGCAACTGGCGGTCCACCGCACCGCCAGAAAGAGTAGTGCGTTTGTCCAGCATCTGCATCAGCGCTGAACTCGGCGCCTGCCCACCCTTACGCTGGCTATGACGATAATCGAGCAACTGCTGCTCCAGTTGCCCGAGATAATGATCCGCCTGCTGCAACGTGGTGAGCTGGTCATTAAGCTGTACGCTGTAACGCTGCGGGCGAGTGGTAATCAGCGGCGAAGCCGGATATTCACTCGCCGTCGCCGGGAGCTTTTGTCGCACCGCCTGAGTGGGCGCAACGGTTGACGATGATACCGCAGCGCTATGCGCGCCGCCGGTGGCGAGTGATGAAGATGTAAGTCCGACCTGCATACTGTTCCTGAAAGAGTTAGAGAACGCTGAACAAATTCAACTCACTCACTTTCGAGTAAGTCTTGAGGGTAGCTTCCATTGCCACTTCCAGTCCGGTAAAGGTGATCGACGCCGGGCCGTAATCGAGATCCTGTAAAGAGCCAATCAACTGATCGTTGGAGGTGGAGATATCGGTCTGCGCATCGCTCAACATCGACATGGTGTTCTGCGTCTCACCAAGTGAAGCAATCGAGGCGTTGAGGTCGTCCGAGGCGGTGTCCACCACATCAACGGCGTTCTGAATATCGCTCTGCACCTGCGGATCTGCCGGGTCAACGTCCGGGTTTTGCAGCTCCTGCGACAGGGAATTAAGCGTGTTAAGCACGTCTAAGTTGCTGCCGAAGAAATCGCTCGCCGCCACGTTGGTATCCACGTCCACGCCGTTTGACACGGTAGTCTGGCGGTGATCGCTGTTGCCCTGATAACTGTAGCTGTCGGTGACGCCATCGCTATCATCATCTACCGCCACGATCGGCGGCTGATCGTTGATAGTGCCGCCAAACACGTAGTGCCCGTCTTCGTCCTGGTAGTTCAGCGCCGCGACCATTGATTCGGTGAGCGACTCAATATCCTGCCCGAGACTTGCGAGCGAATCGGCGGTATTGGTGCCATTCGCCGCTTCCAGCAGGTCGTCGCGCACCGCCAGCAGGCTGTTGTTGACGCCATCGAGAATCGACTCCTGCTGGCTTAACCCCGCCGACGCGGAGTCGATATTGCTCTGATACTGCTCAATAGCCGACTGCTGGCGGTTCAACTGGGTGATGCGCGTGGCGGCGATGGGGTCGTCCGACGGCTGTAAAATCTGCTTGCCGGTTGCCATCTGCTCGACCACATGCGCCAGGTCGCCGGAGAGATTATTAAAGCTTTGCGTCATCGAGACGTAGGTTTGTTGGGTGGTTACTCGCATTCTCACGCTCCCGCTTAGCTGCACATTTCCAGCACCGAATCGAAAATCTCGGCGCCGGCGGAAATGACTTTCAGATTGGCTTCATAAATTTGTTGATAAGTGATCAGATTCACCGCTTCTTCGTCCATGCTGACGCCGCTGACGCTGCTCTGCTGATTTTGCGCTGCGGAATAGACATTAGACGCGGCATCGACTTCCGTCTGGTTTTGCTGACTGTAGATGCCGATATTGCTGATGATTGACGAGCACGCCTGCCCGACCGTCACGCTGCCAAGATTGTCGATTTCCAGCGGTTCGGTAGAGATATTGATCAGCGCCTGCAGGTTGTCGCTGTTACCGCTTTCGTCCGGCGAACTGGAGAACGCCAGCTCATCAGCGGTGATATCCGGGTTAACGGTCAGAGGGCCATCAGCGTTGCTGGCGTCATAAATAAACAGCGGCTCACCGGGGTTACCGTTGAGATCGTAGCCCTGCGCCAGTTGGTTGTTGACCGCATCGGCAAACTGCGACGCCATGCTGTTGATGGTGTCGGTCAGCGGCGTCAGCACATCGTTTTGATAATCAAACAGTGCGCCTAATGAACCGCCGGTGTCAGTGGTCATCGTCGAGGTGGTTCCGGCAAAAGTCAGCGACATGGTCGGCGTGCCATCGGCGTTGGTTTCCAGCGCGATGGTCGAGCTTTGCTGCCCGCTAACCAGCGGCTGACCGTTTTGCAGGGTGACATTGTAGTTGCCCTGGTCGTCGATATTGACCTGCACATCCATCATTCCGCTGAGTTCTTCCACCATCTGATCGCGAGCGTCGTACAGCGCGGAGGCGTTATCACCGTTGGCTTCGGCCTGGGCGATTTGCTGGTTATAGCTGGCGATGCCGCTGGTGAGCGTATTGATTTGCGACACCATCGCCTGCTGCTGGCTGATGATTTCCGTGCTTTGCGAGTCGATGTAATCCAGCGTGTTATCGATACGTAACGACAGCGCCCCGGCTTCGCTGATCACCTGCTCGCGCAGGGCGGAATCATCAGGGCTGGTGGTCGCTTCGTTAAGGGCGGCGAAGAAGTTGTCGAAACCGCCGCTCAGGCTGCTGTTATCATCGCTCAGTACCGCTTCCAGTTGACTAAGATACCCTTGCTGGGTGCTGTAATAGCCGTAATCGCTGGCGGCATACCACACCTGATTCACCTGATACTGGTTAGAGACGCGGCGAATGCTGTCGACCTGCACGCCGTTACCGGCGCTGTTCGACGAACCACCGCTGGCGCCGATGGTGCTGATCTCCGCCACCTGGCGGGTATAGCCCGTAGTCATGGCGTTAGCGGTGTTTTGCGCCGTGACGTTCAGCTCCACCTGCGCCGTTGATGCGCCGCTGTAGCCGATGTTGATCATGTCCATGTTGGGTCCTTACCGGTAAATCGTGCCGGTTAAAAGCGGCGTGAAGATGGGGATTCTTAAGTTCCGTAAACCAGGTGCCAAACGCCGGATGCGGCCTACATACGGGCGCAAACATAAAAATATGTACGGACTCGTAGGCCTGATAAGACGCGACAGCGGCGCATCAGGCACCGTGCACCGAACGCCGGATGCGGCGTGAACGCCTTATCCGGCCTACATACGGGCACAAGCATAAAAATATGTGCGGACTCGTAGGCCTGATAAGACGCGACAGCGGCGCATCAGGCACCAAACGCCGGATGCGGCGTAAACGCCTTATCCGGCCTACATACGGGCGCAAACATAAAAATATGTGCGGACTCGTAGGCCTGATAAGACGCGACAGCGGCGCATCAGGCACCGAACGCCGGATGCGGCGTGAACGCCTTATCCGGCCTACATACGGGCGCAAACATAAAAATATGTGCGGACTCGTAGGCCTGATAAGACGCGACAGC
>NZ_PTSR01000036.1:0-28767 GCF_002965345.1 Escherichia sp. MOD1-EC5950 | reverse complement strand
TTCGCAACCAGCGCCTTCAGCCGGTTGATTTCGGAAGCATAAGCCGCCACCCGCTGTGAGAGCAGGCGGTTGTATTCAGCCATCTGGCGGATGGTGTCCTGTTGCGTCTGCAACAGTGCCCGCAGGCGGGCGTTCTCATGAGCAAGTGAGGTGTCCATATCCTCACTTTACAACGGGTTATATGCGGATTCCAGCGCGTTCCGTTCGTTTCGGGTGCTTCCAGTTGATACCTTCAAGAAGCATGGATAACTGGGCCGGAGTAAGGTGCACCTTGCCGTCACGGGTGACCGGCCAGACGAAGCGGCCCCGCTCCAGGCGTTTGGTGAAGAGGCACAGTCCGTCACTGTCAGCCCACAGCACTTTTATCTGGTCACCCCGGCGTCCGCGGAAGATGAACAGATGCCCGGAGAACGGGTCATCCTTCAGGACGTTCTGAACTTTTGAGGCCAGGCCGTTAAAGCCATTTCGCATATCGGTGATACCGGCAACCAGCCAGATACGCGAACCGGCAGGGAGAGATATCATCAGTGGCTGCTCCCTTTTATTTCGCGGATAAGTGTCTGTAATAACGCCGGCGTCAGTTTGCCTTTAAGCCTGAGAGTTCCGGCCGGCAGAACCAGCTCACAGCACAGACTGTCGGACGGTGTATTTATCTGCTCTGGTTCCTGTGCGGGGGCCGGGATTTTATTATCCGGCTCCGGCGTTAACGTCACGGGAAGCAGTGCCGGCATATTTTTTCCGGAAGGCAGCATGCCACCTTTCCGGTATTGATGGCGCCAGTTGAAGAGCAGGTTATCGTTGATTCCGTTTTCCCGGGCGATCTGCGCCACACAGGCTCCGGGCTGCAGTGACTGCTCCACTAAGGCGATTTTAAACTCATAAGGGAAGTTGGGCCGCCGGGGACGTTTTTTTACCACGGGGGCTTCGGATATAACGGTGCTTTCAGGACGTACGACTGGTACCGTGGAAAATTGTCCGTAAAGGCAGGCATCAAGTTCCTGCTCCGACATGCCTGCGGGCAAAGGCCACGAAAGGCCAGCTCTCCGAAAGCGCACGAACATACTACAAACTGTTGATTTTGGTACACCCAGGCGACGCCCGGCCACAACCCGGGGTAAATGTTCTTCAAAGTGAAGACGTAAAGCTTCAGTGATCCAGGTCCGGTGTTTCATACGATAGTGTCCATTAAAAATGATGGACATTATTTTTGTAGAGCCGGAGGAAACAGACCAGACGGTTTAAATGAGCCGATTACTTCTTTTCGCCAGTCCTGTAATTTCATGCTTAGATGTCCGTCTGTGTCAGATGGGCGTCTAAGTTACCAATTCTTGTCTAATGGCTACATACGGCGGTCGGTTTACGCTTACAAATGTACTTTAAATTCCTAAATACATATATCTGACGCCCTCAGCGAACCGTCCATGCCGGACTGAAGTCGTCTTCCTGAAACAATTCCGTCAGTCCGCTAATCTGTTTCAGTCTCAGCACTTCATCCTGGTCCATACCCAGCTCTGTACCAATATGTTCATCCGTCCAGCCCAACCGCGACAGATCCCTGACAATATCAGACATTGAGGTTATCTGGTGTTTCCCCCTGGCCCGGTTATGTCGAATGGTCGCAGCAATACGTGAGGCCTGTCCCTTTCTTTCCGGATTAATACAAGTCACTGGCAACCAGCCCTTCAGACGTTTTCCCGTACCTGCTTCCCTGCCCAGTAATTGACGATGAAAACCATCCACGACCAGATAATGCTCCTTCTCTTCCGAGACAACCACAGGCTGCGTGAACCCATCCTGCTCCAGTGAATGTTTCAGCAGTTTCTTCTCACCCGGTGCCATGACATTGGGGTTATAATCGTTGGCCACCACCTCATCTGCTTTCACCCACAGCACACAATCCACAGGCTCCTGTGCAAAAGGACTGACCTCATGAAGCACCCTGCGCAGATGATTCAGAGCCTGTATGGTCTCTTCTTCAGTTCGTACCTGACTGAAATACTGACGAATCATGTTACTCAGTATCTCCGCTGTCACAGAATCCCCCATTCCTTCCTCCTTTCCTTCATACGCTGCAGATAACGCTCATAGTGCCGGGGTTTGTTCGGACTGAAGGAGAGGGTCCGGCACCAGAAATCATTCTTTATGAGTGTTTTGCAGATACGTCGCCAGGACGGAATATCCCGGCTCCCCAAGTCATTCTCCTGTTCATCAGGAATGTCATCCGGAAAGCCCCGGGTCTGATACCAGCGCAGGTAGACAGCAATTTTGTTACGGTAATGTTCTGCCGTTCTTTCCGGCATCGCATCCAGCAGGAACATCGCATAGCTACGCCAGGTATGATGAGGCGGTTTTGATATACGTTTACGCAGAGCAAAATAGGCACCGCTTTCATTGGCATAAAGCGCCCCGCTGGCAGCACCTGACACCCGTTCACACATCCTGGCCCAGGTTTCCGGCTCCAGAACATGGTAAAGCCACAGTCCCTTACGTTGTTCAGGACCAAAAGGTTCACAGACACGCATGTTGCGTAACGGCACGCCGGCACGGTACATCAGGTCATACAGGGGATTGTAGATGGCACAGGTTCTGGCGTTATATATCCAGATATCGCGGGCTTTCCAGTCATATAACGGATACATGGTGTAGTAAAACCCTTCAGGCGATGCCGTGGTCCATGGTTTATCATCGGCATATCTCAGTTTGCGCTGAGACACCAGTCCCATAAAGCGATTGAGCGACTCATCCGCCCGGACACCAGTCAGCACTGCCACTCCACACCGGTTACCGGCAAACCAGGAAGAAAATGCCGGAACAAATTCTTCAAACGTCATGGCATACCGATAAAAGGGAAAATACGCCATATCCGTAATGGCCTCTTCCGGTGGCTGGCGAACCCAGGTCACCCCAGACTCCCAGCATATCCACTCCGGTTGAAACTGAGAGACACCATTTACCGTGGTCAGGGGAAGCGCCACCCAGTAAAAGGTGTCCGTCACATCCCGATACATTTCCCGCATTTTCTGAATGTGTTCAATGGTGCACTGATACTGAGCCTCCCAGTCAATGAACAATACAGAGAAATGACGTTTTCTCCTGCGAGCTACCTCTGCTGCAAGGTGGAAAAGCACTGTCGAATCCTTACCACCGGAAAAAGACAGGCATACAGACGGAAATGTTTCAAAAATCCACTCCATACGAGTTGTTGCTACACGCAGAACATTTTCTCCGATAAGAATTTTTTCAGTTAAAAGCATATCACTCATTTTTCTGATTTTATGCTAAATATTTAACGTTAAGTTTCGTAAATCTCCCCTGGTGTATCGTCAGCCCACAATGAGTTATATTCATACTATTTTTCCAGAATAATATGGACTACCCGCTGACGAGTTTCAGGAAAAATATATTTTTGACCATACTAATTGCATCAATAAATGTTTGTGGATTCTGTTTATTAAAGCAGTAGTTCAAGTTGCTATACACTGATTTTAATTCAACATTTTCTTGACAAACTCATTTGATATGATTTAATCATCAAACCATATCCAAAATCAGCACAATACCATTTATGAATTATAAAACCATTTTATTTGCCACTCTTTTGATAACGGGTTGTAACAATAATATTTCGACACATACACCTTCTGTCAGAAACACAATTACATCTATTCCAAATAAAAAGGCAGAACAACACTCCAACCTTTATAAAGAGGCACATTCATTCTTTGAAAAACATCCTGATTACAAACAAGATCATCTGAAAGAAAAAATCCTGTTTGCTGAATTCAACGAATTACTTAAACAAGAAAAATATTTTAATCTTTCTTTATCCGAGTTACTAGAAATAGCACACAACAATATACAGAAATAAAGTAAGGAACCATCTCCTCAGGAGATGGTTTCGGAATATCAAGACAGAAGCATCATACCATATTATTCATTGACACATTTGCAACAAAAGTATTCCATTTATTCACGATGTAGTTCACATATAAGATATTCCTGTTTATTCACAAAACTTTCCAAATGCGCAATGATAGCATGAGCATTCGACAGGTCAGCAACAGTGTCCACAAGGAAAATGGCATTATCATTCTCCGAATATACCAGGTTACCAGCATTTTCCATTGCCATCTCATGATTAAACACCATGATCTTTTTCCAGAAAGAGTTGTCCGGTTCAGAAGGTAATGCATCCAGTAATAAACCTGTCAGCAACCATGTATCATTCTTCCATACCTGAAATGAAACAAACAAATTCTCATCAAACTGTAAGGCACACTGTCCCTCTTCGTCAAAATCTAACGGTAATCCAAGGATTTCACCAATTTCCGAAATAATTCGCTCATGCTGATACATTATAACAACTTTTACTTATTCACAATTACAATAAAAATACGTCACGGTGGTATTTACTCCATGACAACGGATTCAGAAATAATGTTTTTTATTCCCGGAAAGTTTTTCAACTATACGCGTTATGCATTTCCTTTAACGCCGAATCGCTCTAAATTCATTCACCACCCTCCCCCAGCGTCTAGCGGTTTCAGTCGTAACATTTGTCTGTCCTCTCTCTCCTGTATTATTAGGCTTGATTGTTTCCGACAAAGTTGAACTTACTTTATTATTCTGCCCGTTCTTTATATTCTGAAACAGCAGCTCAAGATCACCAGCGACTCGCCTTATCACTTCAGCAGCCTTCTCTAAATCATCCTGTGAGGCGTTTTGTATCCACTGTACAGAGCTTCCTTCAGTGGTTGTGTATGTCCCAAACTGAGAAAAAGGAATATTTCCAACCCGTATATCCAGAAGTGTCTCAACAGCTTTAGTAATATCAGCATTACCAGAAAACTGAGCGACACCATGTGCGGCCGTCATCAATGAGCGTAGACAGCCATTACCTGTAGCCAGGGTTTCAATGTTTTTTAATTCACTGCCTGTTATCATTTTTACCTTCTGAGCAAACAGACCCAGCTGATTCAGGCTAGTATCATAAGCGATTTTGGTAAATTCGCTCGCCTTATCAGACAATGACAGTTTTTGCTCTTTTTTATCGCCCCCTGCCTTCACTTTTTCGGCGTTATGGATGATTTGTCTAACCATTCGCCGGGTAAGTGGTTTGCCGGCTATGTCCTGCATGGCCTGCTGTGAAAAAGAATCACCATATACCTGCTTTAAACTCTCCTTAAACGTTCTCCTGGTGTAGTAGTCCTCTCTTGCAGCAGCATTCCTGCGTTCCTGTACACTTTCCGTATTTCGGAGTAAAGGCAGCTTTCCAAGACGGGTGAGTATACGCGAGCCCAATTTTTCACTTACCACCGTTTGGGGTCCTGAGTCTGAAGCTTTAATATAAAGCCGGGCATGACCAGAACCACGGACACCAGAAAACTCAGACAAGGGAATAGAGTTCATATTTCCTCCAGATAAGTATTAAACCATCTTTTATATGCTTGTGGAATTATCTGTATATATTGTTATTTAACTGTATCATGGTGTTCTGTTTTATTAATTAAATTCTGACAATATTCTATAAATAATATCAGCGTATCTCGGGAAAGACGATGACAGTCCTGACTAAACCCTGGTATATTTTTCATCAGTATTCGTCGGGTACCCGCTTCCGTAAATTCAATAGGGGAAAATTCAGCAATATTCTCCCCACAACGAAATATAATATTTGAACCCGTATGATATCTGATATCAATCCCCGCCCCCCTGTCTCCGATTATCCTGGATATCACCTCGGAATATCCTGTTTTCATAGCTTCTGGAAAAATAATACTGACCGTAACGTCAGAATTGATGTCCCTGCTCATCCACTCATCAAACACCAGTAAAAGTGTTTCAGGATGGTTTACTGACGTTGCCAGCATTTCCCTGACCTGTTTTTCAAGACACTGCTGCCAGTATTCCAGAGTAAGATTGCTGTCTGACAGATAAGTGACCACCTGTTTCAGGGCATATAAAATCCCCTGTTGAAACCCATCTCTGTGGGCCTGCTCATGTAAGACTTGCGCTTCTTTTTGCGCATCTTTTATCAGTTGTTTTGCCCGCTTACGGGCCTGTTGTTCCAGCCGTCCTAGAGAAAGTTTTTTCTCCAGGGTGTTACGCTTAATCAGTACACCACCGAGTAGAGGCTGCTGAGAAGTGTTTATCGGGATATTTCTGGGCATGTTGTAAGGTCAATAGCAACATTAACGGATCCACTGGCGGGGATGACAACGCACATTCAGCCTGTGGCGGAAAAAGTAATGAAACACGCTGTGTCAGAAATTGCGGAAGATGGCGGATACTGCCTTGTAACAGGCTGTATCCGGTGCAAAGTACCCCAGCCGACTCTGCCAGCAGTATTCCGGAAGGTATCGTAACAGGTAAACTGGCCTGTAAAAAAAAGCGAGCCCATTCCGGTAGCCTGAGAAGCTTTCCTTGCCAGGCCAGCTCTCCTCGCCGGGCACTGCAACCAAGCAGAAAAGCCACCTGAACCAGCAAATCCCACTGGCACAATAAATGTTGTACCAGTGGTTCCCGAAGTACGTAGCGGCTTTCAGTGGAACAGATATCCAGTCGTCCTGCTCTGATCAACAACTCATTAACCGCAGCCCGCTGAGCGGGCTGCGCAATCAGTTCCGGCACGATCCTAATACGTTCTGGATGAATATACGAAAGGGGATCATATATCACCCGTTGCAGTTGTGCTGACAGCAAAGAGCTAATCATGACGTCCCCCTTTTCTCCAGAATGACTTCCTGCTCAGCAGTCCTCTTCCCTGGCAGCAGAACAACCACACAACCATACCAATGGTCACTACTGAAGCCACCACCACCGCCAACACTCCAGCACTGATATCTTGCCTGCTGGAGCGAGAGGCAGACACTCTGAATTCATCCTCTCTGCGCTCCGACAAAACGACGGAAATATTATCGTATTCCACATTCGCAAAACTATTCTTAAGGAACCTCTTGATATCGCTTATCTGAAGCCCAAGTGGCGTACCACGTTCATAAACAGCCAGTGCAGATAAGTGAACCGGTACGGAAGGACGTCCGCTCTCTCCGGCATCAATATCATAACTGATATGAACACGAGCAGAAATGATGCCCGGAAGGGTCTGCAACGATTGCTCCAGGCGCTGTTCAATAGCGGAATAGAGCCTGGCCTTCTCTGCCCGAGGAGAGGAAACCAGCGCGTCTGCAGGAAACATTTGCGCAATTTCAACTCTCGGACGAGGCGGTAATTCATAGACCTTAACCCAGTATACTGCCGCAGTAAAATCAGGTTCTGCAACCGTAACAGAAAATCCCTTTTTTCCGTTATCAATTTTATCTGCTCTGATATTATGCTGCTGTAACAGGGAAATAACCTCATTCGCCTGGTACTGATCCAGTTCCTGGAGCAGATTTTTTTCCTTACAGCCACTCAGACATGTCAGCACCAGTAAAAAAAATAAATACCGCAGGATCATGAGCGCAATAAGGTTTCCACTGTTCCTGTACATTTTCGTGTTAATGTGCTGATAAGGGATACTTCCAGATTATAATTTGCGGTCCGGACCTGCAGAGCATACAACTCGGCAGGATCTGTTACTCCGCCAGGCTGTTCTATCTTCTGCAAAACCGCCATTTTTTCTGTCTCTGCATGAGCAGTTGCACCTGCAAACGCCTGTATCAACCTGTCATCCAGAGAGATAACACCGGTTCCGTTACTCTCCGAATCCCACAAATCGGGCATTGTTTTCGGAACAAAAATTGCGTTAATCATCTGATTTATCACTCCTGTTAGCGGAAGTTCTGAATAATTGCTGCACCGATATCTTTAAAGACTTTTACCGTATTTGACTGCGCATTTCTGTATAAATTATATTCTGAAAGTTTACTCTGATACGCTGCCAGCAATGCCGGATCTGAGGGGCTTTTTGATAACTTGTCCAATGATTCCGTTACCTGTGACTGCAAATCACTGACACCAGTATCAAATGTGTTTGATACCCCATCAAGATATCCTGACCATGAAATATTCTGCATTTTTATCTCCTTCTTTTATAATTTACTGAGGATTTATAAAACTCCAGACATCCGGAGCATCTTTCATATACATATATTTTCCGTAAAGAAAAGAATTTTCTTTACTCCTGTCATTTATAAGTTCAATTCCAAATTGTACATATCGCTCCCCCCACTTCTGATTATATTGTTTAATAAACTCACGGGCCCGGAAAATCTCTGTGTCATTGAGTTCACCTGATATCATAAATGTCAGGTTCGTTCCTGTGCCTTTACGGTAAAAAGGAATGTTTCTGTGTTTCAGCCCCTCTTCAGCCTGTGATAATGCCGTTTCATCACTGACAGGAACAATGTCAACGGTGCGGGCATAAGGCAGCAATGCCATTAAGTTTTCGGTCAGATGTTTATGTAGAGAAGCATTCAGATCTGTACGCTGACGACTCACCCAGAGCCGCGGCTTTTCCGGATTATCCAGATGTAACCGATAATAGGCCAGCGTCGGATAATGGCTATCAAACCACGTTGCGATACGTTTGTTTTCTGTATCTGCATCAATAACCAGTGCAGA
Source organism: Escherichia sp. MOD1-EC5950 (assembly GCF_002965345.1). Classification (NCBI taxonomy): domain Bacteria; kingdom Pseudomonadati; phylum Pseudomonadota; class Gammaproteobacteria; order Enterobacterales; family Enterobacteriaceae; genus Escherichia; species Escherichia sp. MOD1-EC5950. The sequence goes on along the minus strand of NZ_PTSR01000036.1, from coordinate 20,202 downwards.
ATCACCATACCCTTCCCGGACTGCGACCTGACGGGCCCATAGGCGATCCTGCTCATTCCTGGCAAAAATGTAATACAGATGGTTTTTTCCCGGCAGGATCTTAAAACGGTGTTGTTCGTCCCCCAACAGGGCATTCAACTCCGCGGTCCTGTGCTGCGGCGTATTCCATAACCGTATCGCACCCGATATAGCCACTGCCAGTACAAGCAGACACATTCCCGAAACCAGATATCCCCGGCGTTTCTTCCCCTTTTTTCCGTCCCTGTTTTCCGGATATAACAGAATCGCCGTACTCCAGACCTCGCCACGGGCACGAACGGCAATCACCAGCTCGCCAACTCTTACCGGTGTGTTGCAGTCAACATAACGGGTATGGCGCCCGGTGTCACGAAGCTCATGAAGCGCGATCCGCTTGTCACTGGGATTATTATTATCAGTCGTAATTTCAAAATTAACTCCCCCCTGTTCAAGGGGAATATAAACAGTATCGTCGGGAAATACCGGAAAAAAATCCTCTTCTGCCACCGCAGAATGTTTTCCGACAATGAATAATATTTTTCCAGCCTGTAATGGGTATTCGCACCCCATAAGGGGGCCGTTTAGTATTCTGATCACATACGGCTGAAAATCAGATACATTATCCTCTGTGCCTGCCATACTAAATATAACTTTTAAAATTCACTATTACATAAAACAAAACACCAGGAACACAGAGCAGTACATCATTCGTTTATCGTTGTAGGAAACTCTTCGCGGCTTCCATACAACTGCTGATTGTACTGCTCAGTACTTTAACCAGGTTATCGTATAATGAATTGGCGTTGCTGTATTTCTGTGTCAGTGTCTGTAAGGTCGTCTTCATATTCTCTTCCTGGGCCTTAAAGCCTGACTGCCATGCCTGGTATTTCGCGTTATCCATTTCCAGTTTAGAATCATCGCCCGGTCTCCCCAGCCCGTTAAGATCGTCCACCATTTTCTGTACTGGCGTCAGATCAACAAGAACAACATACCCTGTGCCGACCGGCTTCAGACAGGTTTCCGGCAGGTTCAGCTCTTCAAGCCACTGCCTCGCTTCCGTTTCCGTTGCGCCGATCAGGGTACCGCCTGACTGTGCAGGAAACAGTACGGTCTTTTCACTGGGGCTCCCGTATTCCTGAAGCAACTGGTTTAACGCCTGCATCAGGGACGTCACGTCGAGCTTCACGTTATTTCCGTCCTTCCCGGGCAGTAACCACCCGCCCAGAGCAGACAGAATATTGCTGTAATCCTGATAAAAACGGGTATAAACCGCCACCACGTTTTCATAAACGCCCAGATAATGTTCACCGGTCGCAGAAATTTTATCCGTCACCATCTCCCACAGTTCGGCGTCTGACAGATCGACACCTGACGGTGCCTGACGCACATGTGCCAGCATATAAAACCCGGAAACAGAAAAAAGCTCCGATAACGCCTGTTTTTGCCCTGCCGACAGGGGAATGCCAGCAGCAGCCAGAGCCTTCAGACGACCAACATACTGATGCCTTTCAAGAAGGCGCTCATCGTTATCCTGCGGCACCAGTAGCATTTTACCGACCAGCGGTTCCCTGTTGTTCTCCCCCCTGTCTGGACGGTACTCTGAAGGTGCCATCCCTCTTTCCCGGTTTTCCTTTTCCGGCAGCTTCACGCTAATGCCGGTATGAGCGGCGACCTGATGATTTCTGACAGTAAACATAACTCCTCCATAGCACCGGTTGTGCGGACAACCGCCCACTCACCCGGCATTCTCTCGCTCAGGCCCGAATATTTCCGGCTACTGCAGCCATGGATGTCATTTTCGACTGGCTGATACTTTCCATAATTTTTAATATTTCCTGGATCAAGCTGTTTGCCTTACGCGCACTTTCCCGGACATCATCAGATGCAGTGCCAGCGACCCGATTACTGGCCTGGCTAATCTGCTGCTCTGAACGCTCAAGGGTTGCGGCATATTGTCCGGAGCCCCCAGCGATATTGCCTACAGCCGTCGAATTCTGCATAATTGCGTTCCCAGTCATTTCCTGGCGACGAGCATTAAAAGCGAGATTATCCTTTATATTTTGGCCAGTCCCTTTCACGTCATTAGTCAATGTCATCTTCGCGGTATTCTGCCGCAGGGCAAGTTTCTCGTTCTTCAGCCCCTTCAGCCCGAACTTAGCGCCAACACCTGTCAGCCCCAACTGAAGCACACTCTGAGATATATTACCAGCCAACATCCCTATCCCTTCCCGCTTCATTGAGTCCGCCATATTTTTCGCGGCATCAAAACTGACCAGCGACAGTTTACCTGCCAGTCGGGTATCGGCCTGATTCAGCGACAACATCAACATACTGGCAGCTACCAGTAAAGCTATGGCGCCGGAGGACAGGTTGCTGATATCAAAAAAATCCTCTTTTCCCGCCTGTTTTTCCTCCATACAACGCTGTATTTCCTCATTGGCTTTCTTAATGAATTCCTTTTCAACAGAACTCAGCAACACCGTATCCTCTCCTGCATTTTTCAGAAAACTGGCGGCGTCACGCATTTTCCTCACTGAGAGGTCCCCTGCTGGCGGTACAAGAACCGGATCTGAAGCAGATGCTCCTCTCCCCTCCTCCGTCATTCCTGGAGCAGACAGGATCTCGTTCACACTGGCAAACCGCAAGCCTGGCTGTGTGAGGGACTGAACCAGCATCTGAGACGTGTTCACAGATGGATTCATACCTGAGTTAACGGTAAACATCATTATTCTCCCTTTTTATATTGAACATTTCACGCACGGATCTGGCGCAGAACAAAACGTGATGTATCTGAATGCTGACGGATAACAGATGACAATGTTTTCTGGAGTTCCAAGGCCATTTTGTTGTTATCTTCAAAAATATCCACGGCTTGCTTAAGCCACTGCCGTAGTTGTTCGCTGGAAAAACGGGACAGGGTAAAGTCGGCAAACGCATCACTGGCTTTCTTCAGAAACACACCTTCAGCAACCGTTGCTCCTGACTGGGCTGCGGTATTGGCGCCACTGACACCCAGTACGGTTTTATTTAAAAGAACAGACCTGCTACCCGAAACACCTGCGAGGCGTTGTATGCCATGAGACAGGATCTGATTGCCATTTCTCATTACGTGCTTCAGGACATCAGGCAGCAATTTTTTAACAGCCTCATCCATCATTTTTTTCAGTACATGCCCCAACTTTGAGACTGCGCCTTTTCCCAGAATAGCCACGCCCGCAATGACAACCACCGACGTAACGGCTGCTAAAATAGCGCCCAAGATGTTTCCCACCATCTCTGCTGATGCCTTGTCAACTCCGAATCCTTCCAGGATTTTTGCCACAGCCTTTCCAATGATATCCATCAGCGGTTTCAGCACATGCTGGATCACTGGATTCAGCGCTTCCTGAATAAATGAGGTCCCTGTAGCAGCTTTCACAATCCCGTCAGTCAGGATAAGCGCCAGGCTGGCGGCAGCGAGCCCCAGCGCCGCCCCTCCTGTAAAGGCCGCCGCAACAACACTGGCAACAGTGAGCAATGCACCAACCACCTTGCCGACACACCCCATCGTACGATTCAGGGCTTCGGCTTTTCGTGTTTCCTCCTGATACTCTTCAGACTTCTTCAGCATTTCTTCCTGCCTGCTTTCCTGGAGAGTGCGGAATAATGCCATGTCATTTTTCAGACTTTCTTCGTTGTTTTTCCCGACCAGTTCAATAAATATCGAAAGCAGCATGGTAAAATGGGCAATGCTGTTGAGATTATCGGTCTGGTACCGTTCCGCCCGGCCTCCGGTCAGAAAAACCCCCTGTATCTGAGAGGCGATGCCGTCCAGTTTTTCTGTTTTCTGCCTGGCACTATTGTGAGCCACCTCTGCTGCATTTAATGCCTTCTCCTGATTGCTCCGAAGGGACGACAGTTCGTTTCGCAGCGTATCAATCTCCTGTTTCAGCGATACATAATCAGGCGCACCAGGAGCCAGACCATCAAGCTTTGCCTCCGCGCGTTCAAGCTTTCCGGCACAGTCATGGTAAGCAGCCTGTGCGGCCGCCAGGCTGTCCAGCGCCGTTTTATACACATCCATCGCTGACTGAGCCTCTTCAGACGCTGTCTGGAAGGCGCCGGAAAGCTGCTCACGCTGCTGTTGCTGCGACGCTATCACGGCCAGGCGGTTTTCCAGTCGACTGGCCAGTTGTGAAACGGAGTTATCCCCCATCAGCGTTGCCAGCCGTCCCAGCAGCAGGGTTAACCGACCTTCAGCATTCAGCGTCTCCTGTATTTCTACCGCAGGCGCCCGTAAGGGGACAAACATCGGATCGTTATCCGCAGTTCCGTCGTTTTTCTTTACTGTCAGTGGTGTGTCCAGGAGCGCTTTCAGCGCCTTATCTGCTGCATGCAAAAAGCGATTATCCTTCTGAACATGTTCAGACGCGGCACTGACCAGTGATGCAAGACGCTCTCCTGCATACGCCAGCCTGCCATGAATAACAGGATCACTCATACTTCTCCCCTTTATTTATCGTGTCTGCCCGGTCCGGTTTTTCGTTGATAGCGTCAAGATAAGCCCGGGCTTTTGCTTTCAGTGACTCATCACTACTTTCCTGAAGAACCAGCTCAAAGCATTGCCTTGCCTTTTCAGGCCTGTGCATCATCAACTGACACTGCCCGGTAAAGAACACGGGGCGGTGATCCTTTTTCAGTAAGGCAAACGCAACAGCATACAAATCACAGGCTTTCTGAAAATCATTTTTTCTCTGGCAGACGGCCGCATATCCCATGATGTAATCCGGATTATAAAAATCATAAACACATAGAAAGCGGAAAAAAACGGCGGCATTATCCAGGTTACCATTATTATAAAAGTTATATGCATGCGCATATAAGCAATCCATGATATCCTGGGGAATAGCATATAATTCCTGTAACGTACCGCCCTCACTAATCACTTTCCAGAGCATCTCCATCACATGCTCATTACTGGCATCGTTGTCCATAATGTCTCTCCATACTGCAAGTCGAAGGTTTCATCATAAAAATACCGGCCCTACTTTTCCTCCGTATCCGGCAGGTGAGTGGCCTCCTGGCTATTCATCCCCGTTGCCATACCAGCATTTTCCACCTGCTCCAGCCAGACGAGAAGACGTAAGATCTCATCCACACTCTCCAGGTTGACCACATCATAACGGCGGTGTGTTTTGAAAATCCGCCGGGCCAGCCTGATATCCACCACCACAGGAATACCGACTTTCTCAGCATACTGCCGGACGGCCAAAGCACGCTGATTCGCCTCCCGAACCGAGATTAACGGATACGGCGCTATTTCAGGCTTAAAATAGATCCCGACAGCAATATGAGTCGGGTTGGCAATAATCAGGCGGGAATTATCAATATCTGATTTTATTTGCTCAGATAAAATATCCATATGGATCTCCCGCCGGCGTGATTTAACCTCCGGATTCCCTTCCGTCTCCTTCATTTCCCGTTTCACCTCTTCCTTATCCATTTTCATGTCTTTCATCACAAGAAAGTATTCCGCAAGCGCATCCAGCAGAAGAATAATAACAGAACATCCCAAACATAAAGTAACGAGAGAAAAGAGAAGATGTCTCCAGACATCGGCAACAACAAACAGATTGCCATTAACCTGGGAAAATACCAGACGTTTATTCTCAAACCAGAACAGCATGCCAGAAATAATAAAACTGCCCAAATAGAGTATCGCCTTCACAGCCTCCTTCACTGTCCGGAGGCTGAAGATTTTTTTTATTCCCTTCGTCGGATCCAGCGCGGACAGTCGGGGCTGAAGCGCCTTCGTGGCAAGAACAAACCCCGTCTGCAGTATTGAGGGTAGGGCTGAGCAAAAAAGGCACAAAGCAAGAAAGGGAAGAATAATCTTCATCCCGCTACAGAAAACCTGCTCTGTATAATCCGCAATATTGATCTGAAAATGGAAGGAAACTGCCTGCCCTAATACCTCCATCAACGACCTCAGGGAAGCAACGGACGCCAAATAAGCGGTTCCCCCAAGCGTCAGACAAGCCACAATAAAATCCCTGCTCCTGAACGACTGCCCTTTTCTGGCCGCCTCCTCCCGTCGCTTGCGGGTGGGTTTTTCGGTTTTATTGCCTGACATAAGGGATTATGTTTCTTTCTGTAACCACAGCTCAGCCACCGTGGTCGGAAACGTCAGGGTCATGACCCCGGGCGACAGCACAGGTGAAAAGTAAATCAGCAGGATAAATAATGCCAGGAGGCTTTTTACCGTCAGTGAAATGGCAAACGCATTCATCTGTGGCGCGAAACGCGACAACAGTCCCAGCATGATCTCACCCAGCAACAACACTGCAAGCACCGGACTTGCCAGTACCAGCGCCTTGGCGGTTATCTTACCGATAATCCCCAGCAACAGGGGTAATGCAGGCATACATCCCGTGGTAAGGCCACAGACCTGATAGCTGTGCCGGAGTGTCTCCAGCATCATCTGCATGCCGCCCCCCTGCAAATACACAACGGCTGAAAACAGATTCATAAACGTGGCCATTTCAGAGGTATCAACACCATTTGCCGGATCAATGCTGCTGCTCAGGGTTGCTCCCCGCTGGTTGTCAAAAATACATCCGATGGCATGGAACACCCAGAATGGCCATGACAACAGACATCCCAGCACGATCCCGATGAACGCTTCCCGGAGAAGAAGCGGCCACCCCAAAATGTTCATCACGGCTTCCCGCTCTGCAGGCCCGAAAGGAGTCATCCCCAGCACAACCAGCATAATAACGGCCGTGCGGACCACTCCGCTCAGCACACCGTTATTCAGAAAAGGGAGAATAAAGAACACTGGCGCCACTCTCGCAAACCCCAGTGCTGCCCCGGCCAGCCCGGCATGAATATCAAAAAACAGCGGATACGCCATTGTCTCAGCCTCCGGCCATCGCCAGACGCATCATGTCCCGCCCGAACGCCAGCAGGGCATCACCATACCAGCCGGACAACAGAAAAAAGCACAGGCAGATCCCCAGCAGTTTTAACCCAAACGGTAATGTCTGCTCCTGCAACTGTGTTACGGTCTGGAAAATACCGATAAGCAACCCAATTAACGTCGCAACCGCCACCGGCCAGGCAGAAAGGCACAGCACCAGATAAAGCGCTTTGTTTCCGGCGAACACTAACTCATTCATACAAAAAAACCCGGCCTGGCGCTGTCCGGCGTTACCCTTTTACCAAATCCATATACTGCATCACTAACCCCCGGGATAACAGCGTCCAGCCATCCATTGCCACAAACAGGATCAGTTTGACCGGGGTGGATATCGTGACGGGACTCATCATCATCATCCCCAGCGCCAGCAACACACTGGATATCACCAGATCCACCACCACAAACGGTAGATAGAGATAAAAACAGATTCTGAAGGCACTTTTTATTTCACTTAAGGCATAAGCTGGTAATAAAGACAGTATGGAGGTCTGCTCACCTTCCGCCGCCAGCGCCTCCTCCCGGGAAACCCGCTGATGCTGCGCATCCTCAAAAAACGCCACAAGCTCCTTATCGGAATACCGGCTCAGGTATTCACGGTAACGCCCGAGACCGTGCTCAACAAAATCACTGACGGAATCCGCATCACGAAAATTCACGCTGTTATTCTGATAATAATCCAGGGCCTGCTGTGTGACCGGATACATCACAAAGGCAGAAAGCATCAATGCCACCCCATTTAGCACCATATTTGATGGCACCTGCTGCAGCCCCAGCGCATTACGCATCATGATAAAAACCACAGAAAATTTAACAAAACAGGTCCCTGAGGCGATAATAAACGGCAGTAAGGTGGAAAAGGCCAGTAAGGCAATCAGTGAAATATCATTTTCCATTGCCGCTGCTACACACCCATTCTGTGATCTCCACCCCCAGTGAGTTATCCAGCTGCACCAGTTCCCCGTATCCGATTAAGGCCCCGTTTGCCCTGATTTCTGTCCGTTTTTCAGCCTCCGCAGGTAATGCCAGCACCTTCCCCTGATACAGCTCCTGCAGCCCGGTTAATGTCACTTGCTTTCGAAACAACACAAAATCCAGACTGACGGGCAGCTGTCCGAGATCCTGTACCACATGTTGTTCTGTTTCCTGTATATCCTGCATCTGACCCATTTCCAAAATACATTCCTCTCCTGAACGACAGAAATACCCCAGCAATTTTGTATGGCAGTGAACCTCAGACAAGGGTTCCTTAATCAGCAGGACATCCCCGATCGCCACCCGGCCCAGCAGGCCAGCCTCAACTCGGCTACGGCCCGTCACCAGACTGAGGGACCAGCGGACACCGTCAGGCACGGAAAACATCTCTGCCGCGTCACCGACGCAAACGTGCTCAAGCCATACCGGCCCCCTGTCGCTCATGACCCGCAAAAGCGGCTCTGCTGGCAACGCGTCTGCCGCCGCGATCCTGCCGATCCACAACCGCTCATAAGCCAACTCCGGCATCGGAAAACGGAATGGCACCTCACACTCCGCCAGCCACCTTGCAACCTCATTCCCGGCACCGGCGGAGATGGCCGCCCCGGCCAGCCCGGGGGCCACATACGCTAACCAGTCAGCCAGCCGGAGCCAGCCTTTCCAGGTGTGTCCGGTATCCCCCAACGGTACCCACTCACCATATGCGCCGGGCGTGTCCAGCTCAGCTGTCCATCCCTGCTTTTGCCAGAGAACCGCTGCACGGAACAATATTTGCCGGCGCTCACTGTCCCTTCTCAGTGCAAGCGACATCAGGTTTCCTCCTCATTATCGCGGTTGGGTTGATAATAATTTCGCGCCCCCTGCTCATCTGAAGCCAGATACCAGTGCCGCTGCTGCCCCGCGGGCCAGTGCGCAACCAGCCGCTGCTCAACCGCCACATCAGAGGGCTGTAACATCATGGCGCCTCCGTGTTGTGGCTGAATACAGACTGACGCCTCCCGGCCCCACGTACGGAAACGGTATACCAGGGCCTCCCCTTTCTCCGTCATTTCTGATGGCGCCTGAAATGACGGCGCCATCTCCGGAACCGGCGTCTCAGTCCGGGATCGAGTTAACGGTACCGGAGAATGTCCGGAAAACATCCCGGTCGGATGAGAGACAAGCAGGGCAGCAGGCATACCGGGGGGATCCGCCTTCTCCTTTTTTTCCCCCGCCGCGCTCTCTGCCGGGAGTAAGCCGGCGTCAGCTCCGGATGCCCCGGGATACCCTTCACGCGCGACCCCGCTCTCCTTTTCCTTTATCCGTTTACTGAGCAATGCCCGTACCTGCCCGCCATCCGCGGTCTGTCCCGGAAAATAGCGAGCCACCACCGACAGTGCTTCGGGCTGTCCCCCGCCTTTTCCCGCCTTCTCCGGCAAACAGGCCGGCGGTAAGTACCGGAAAGGCAACGGGTGTTCCCCCCCATATACCCGCTCCTCTTCCCTGCCTTTCCGCGTTTTTTTGCCGCAGTCCTTTATTTTTTTCTTCAGAAAATCCGTAAGACTTTCCACACTATCCTGTGTTGCTGACGGTATCTTTCCGGTATTACAGGGCGGTATAATGCTTTCCATTACCATTTTCTTCCTGTTCAGTTTCATCCCGCTGAAGAGCGCACCGTTGCATTTCCTTTTTCTGGCAAAGCAGCCAGCGGTCGTACGTTTCTTCTTTTCGCAAAAAATGATTCCTCTTTTTTTGTTGTTCTATGCTCTGTATTAACAGAGACTCCCTCCGGGTTTGCAGTTGCTGCGCCTGAGCCCGGAGCTCCTGTATTTTACAGCGCAGCACCGCCTGTTTTCGTAACAGTGCTCTCAGCTGCTCAGGTGAGATAACGGTGGCCTCTGTCTGGCAGGTTTTCAGCAGCTGCCTGAGTCCGTCTACCTGCGCGTTCAGGGAAGCCTCTGACGCCTCCAGAACAGCATTTTCCCGGGATAACTGGTGTAACCGCTGTTCACAGCGGGTCCGGAATAATTCACTGTTTTTTTTCAGGCGGCTGACCTTATGAAGTAAACTCATTCATTCCCTGCAGGGTGTTTTCAAAAGAAGAGTACTGGCTAACCGGCTGGCATAACCACTGCTCCAGTGGTCGGCGCAGCTGCATGGCGCGGTCATTTTCCGCATTTTCTCCCTGGCGGTATTCCCCCAAATCAACCAGCAGCTGAAGCTCATCCAGTCTGGTCATCAGCCTGCGTATTTCCACGGACCGTGCCTGGTGGGGAGGCGCCGTCACCTGGCTGAACACCCGACTGACGCTTCTGAGAACATCGACCGCCGGGTAATGCCCCTGCCCTGCAAGCTTCCGGCTGAGGAATATATGACCATCCAGGATCGAACAAATCTCATCCGCCATCGGATCCACCTCATCCTCCCCCTCCAGAAGCACCGTGTAAAAGGCGGTGATACTGCCTCCCGGCGTGGCCCCCGGACGCTCAAGCAGGGCCGGCAGGCTGTCAAATACCGACGCCGGATAGCCGCGCCGCGCCGGCGGCTCGCCGGCAAATAACGCCACATCGCGCAGTGCCCGGGTATACCGGGTCAGGGAGTCAATAAACAGCACAACGCGTTTTCCCTGATCGCGAAAAAACTCCGCCACGGTGGTGGCCAGCAGTGCTGCATTCCGGCGATCGACAGAGGAGTAGTCTGAGGTGGCAAACACCAGTACACACCGCGATTTTTCAGGTGACTGTTTCAGCCACTCCACAAACTCGGTCACTTCGCGCCCGCGTTCGCCAATCAGCCCGATAACGAAAACATCAGCATCCGTCTGGTTTATCAGCATATGCATCAGGGTGGTCTTGCCGCAGCCTGCCGGAGCGAAGATCCCCATTCGCTGACCAACACCGCATGTGAGCAGACCATCTATCACCCGCACGCCAGTGACCAGCGGCTCATGAATACCAGCCCGCAGGGTATAGGGCAGCGCGCCGGAATCAATCACGCGCTCCTCCTCCCCTGAAGACATCGGCTCACTGACAAGTCGCTCCACAACGGTGCCGGTCGGATCCAGTACTGCTCCGAGGACAGCATTCCCGATCCTGACAGACAAGGCATGTCCGGTGGGCCTGATCACGGCTTTCCGTGTCAGCCCGCAGGCATTACCAATTAAACTGAGTACAGTACAATCGCGGTGTAACCCCACAACCTGGGCACGCGCCATCACCTGTTTATCCTGCCAGTCACGGTAAATATCACACAGCTCCCCGATGGCCACATCAGGCAGAGCCGCTTCAAGAACAGAGCCGCATATCCTCTGCGGGTATGCCAGCCGCTGCAACAGACGTAATTCTTTCATCACTCACTGATAGCCGACCATGGTAACACCACGGAATCAAAGCGTTTTGATAACATTGACTGCGTTACTGTCCATCACTTCCTCATAGGACATCACATCCAGATCGGGAAATTTTCCTTCGATAAACTTCCTGACAAAACGGCGAATATCTGCAGACGTCAGCAATACCAGATCCTTATGCGCAATGGTTAAGTCATCCAGTCCCAGCGTAAAAAGATCCATCAGCCGTTCAGCGGCCTCCGGCTCCAGATTAAGAAATGCGCCTCCGGATGTCTGCCGGATCCCTTTCCGTATAATGTCCTCGAGCTCCGGTGACAACATCACCACCCGCAGCTCATTACCGTCAGTGAATTTATGGCAGATATAACGCGCCATGGCAGTGCGTACCAGTTCAACAAGGTTGAGCACTTCCCTTTCTTTTGGCGCCCACAACGCCAGCACTTCCATAATTAATTTCAGATTACGGACAGAAATTCGTTCACTTAATAACCGCTGCATGATCTCAGCAATACGCTGCACAGACAGGTGGCGTAACACTTCTTTCAGTACATCAGGGTATTTAAAGTCGAACTGATCCAGCATATGTTTGGTTTCCTGGATCCCAAAGTACTCATTGATATTGCGAAGCAGGATCACCGACAGCATCTGGTACAGCTCATCGATGGCAGTGCGGGTCTGATAACCCAGGGCTTTCAGCCGTTCGGCATTGTCCGCCACTGTCCACACACATTTTGCCCTGCCGGACGTACTGAATGTGACCTCAATACCCAACTCATTGAGTTCTGCAGAAAAGTTAACGATTCTGATCAAATCAAAATACAGACCGAACTGCGCCACCTTAATTTCATTAATCAGTAATGACACCGTATTATCTGGCTGGCTTTCATCACCACGGACCAGGAGCTCTGGCAACCGGACCCCGTAGTCAATAAAAAACTGGCTGATTAATAATTCTGAAAGTTGGTTCTGTTCCAGCCACGCACACCGCTGACCCGGAACAAGCAGAACCAGTGGAACAGTTTCTGTGATCATTTTATCAAGATTATCGATTCGCCTGAGCGATGAAAACGCTCCCCGCTCTTCTTTTGGAGCAGAAAAACCAGACACACCGCCCCCCGCGATGATGGTGCTGTTATCCCCGGCACCCGAGCGCATTCTGTAATAAACCAGCACTCCCAGTGCAGCAGACAGGATCATAAAAACCGGAAGCGGAAAACCGGGCAAAGTCCCCATACTGACGGTCAGCACCGCCGCCACAACCAGTACAAAGGGATTATTCAGCAACTGTCCGATAATATTTCGTCCCATATTATCGCTGTCGCCATTCACGCGGGTAACGATAAAACCAGCGCTGACAGCAATCAGCAGCGCCGGGATCTGCGCCACCAGACCATCGCCGATGGTCAGCATGGTATAGGTGGACAGCGCCGTGGAAAAATCCATTCCATGGCTGCTCATCCCGACAGAAATGCCCCCGATGAAGTTCACAAAAATGATAATAATCCCCGCGATGGCATCGCCCTTGATAAACTTCATCGCCCCGTCAAAAGAGCCGTACAGCTGACTTTCCTGCTCCAGCACTTTCCGGCGCTCACGGGCCGTGTCGGCATCAATAATCCCGGCGCGCAAATCAGCATCGATACTCATCTGTTTACCGGGCATGCCGTCCAGGGAAAAGCGGGCCGCCACTTCCGCCACCCGTTCTGATCCCTTTGTAATAACGATAAACATCACCGCCGTCACGATTGAGAAAACCACAAAACCCACGGCAAGGCTGTCGCCAATGACAAACTGACCAAAGGTGGCAATGATTTCACCGGCATCCGCATTAATCAGGATCAGGCGGCTGGTACTGATGGACAGCGCCAGGCGAAACAGGGTGGTTATCAGCAGCACTGCCGGAAAGGTTGAAAAACTGAGGATCCGATCAATATAGAACGCCCCCATAAAAACCAGGATCGCCAGAACCATATTGAGCGCAATCAGAAAATCAACCAGATAAGTCGGTAACGGGATGATAAACATTGAGATGATCATCACCATTAACAACAAAATCAGCAATTCCGGGCGGACACGCACCCCGTTTAATAAGGAATTCAGCACCGTTTACTGCCCCGGCCACCTGTAAATAAACCACTCCCGACCAGCTCATGCCGGCAAGCGGTATCTGTAAATGCCCTCAGACGCTCCAGCAACACCACATTCTGTTCTTCGTCAAATAACGAAGCCGGCAGGCTCTTACAGGCCATATATAAAGCCTGTAAAAAAATGCTCCGCTCCCTGGCGTCAAGTAGCCACATTTTCTGCCCCACTGTCTCCGTTAATATGGCATCAACCTCTTCGGGGTGCTGTAATAATGCCAGCATCAGCAATACCCATAACGCCTCATCTTCCTCCAGCTGGCTTCCAGATAAACACTCAGCCAGTCTCCTGACAAATAATATATCCGCCGAGCGCAGCCGTTTAATCTGGCTTAAACGACCCAGCAAGTAGCCAAATTCAGAGCAGGAGCTGCTCGCTACCCGGGCACTGATATCTGCCAGTAAAGCCTCCTCAATATAATCCAGGATAGCATAGCGCCGCCGGTATCCATAACTACTGATCCAGTCCGCATACAGCTCAGATTCCGGTTCATGGCTCCGGATAAACTGCCGGTAAGTTGCCCGTAATAACCCTGGACGCAGCATTAACGCCTTACCAAATAACCGGGCTTTCAGAGCACAGTTAATCCCTGCTTTCAGCTGACGGGGCTCCGCCTGCGCCTGTGCCTCCTGCAGCACAGACGACAGTCTTTTTCCCACCACGGGATCGGCTGCGTGACGTTTCAACAGCTCCCGCAGAACCAGAACCAGATCGCTGTCATCGGAAAAGAATTCCCGGATATAAGACAGCAGCTTTTCTGCACTAACGTTCTGACTGCGAATTATCTGTAAAATCTGTCGAGCCTTCGGCAGGACATCATCATCAAGCACCCGCTCAAAACTATCTGCCAGACTGTCCGCCTTTTTCTCATAATCTCGGCGGTGACGAAACTGAGCCATTACCGCGGACATTTCATCTGTGGATTGAATGAAACGCTGCACTTCCGCCCCCGGAGAGAGATCTTCGGGTTGCAACCCCTCCGCCTGTTCCGTCCCTTTCTGGTGATGAACCTCTTGCTGAGTCAAACGACCAATATGTTTTCTGAAAAAGGATATCCGGTTGCCGGATACGATATTATTTTCCATGGTTCAGGGCCTGACCCCGGTTCAGGTAGCTTAACACCCACTTATCCAGAGGATCGCGGTTGTTTTCAATCCCACTATCCTGCATCAGCTCTGCAGCAAAAACATCAGCATCTGGCATCAGGGGATCTAAAATTTCTTTTGGCTGGATAAGAAATACGCGAACAACATTATTCTGATTCTGATTTTCATAGCGGAATAAACTACCAATTAACGGTATATCCCCCAATAACGGAATTTTCTGGACATCCTTTGTACGACTGTCACGTGTATATCCCCCTATTAACAAACTCTTTCCTTGAGGAACTCTCGCAACGGTACTGATATGAGTCCGCCCCACCTCTGGCAAAACACTGTCTTCATTGCCACTTACAGATTGCTTTTCTTCATTACCATCCTCAATGTTCAGAGACATCTCAATCTCTCCATCGGCTGAAAACCGCGGAAGAACACTAATCATCGTGCCGTATGTCACATGCGCCAGGCTTGAATTTCGCTCACCTATAAGTTTTGTATAAAATGTTCTGTTATTATCAAAAATGGCAGGTACATTTTCCTGAGTCATAAGCACAGGCTTTGAAACAATCCTTGCCTGATTTTTTTTCTCCAGCGCATACACGGATGCAAGAAAATGCACACCATCAAGAGTACTGACCAAAGTCTGATTGAGGGCTATATCTAATTTATTACTGAAACTGGTCGAACCTCCCCATGCAACCCCTAACTGTTCCAAATCATTCTTGTTTAGATCAATGATCCACAAAGATAACTCTACATGCCGTTTGGCAACATCCAGCAATCTAACCAGTGCACCAATAAAATCAACTTGCTCAGCAGTCCCCTTAACTAACAGACTATTCGTATCAGGATAAGAAATTACTTTAATATCACTGATTGGAGTACTTGAGGAAGTGGTAGAATCCCTGGCCTCATCAATATACATTTCATTATCAGTGCTACTGTTTCCAGACAAAGCTTCTGAAGCTATATTACTGCCTGAGGCCCGAAACATCCTCCCCTGTACTTCTGTAAGGTTTTGTTGTTCACCCGCCAATAACTTTTCTATTACTGTCGCGATACCAGGAATAACAATATTCTGATCACGTAACTGATATGTACGGTCATTTACAAAGGTATTGTGAAGGCGAAACACTCCTATTTTCAATCGCCCCATCTCAATATCATTATTCTGTTTATCTATCAGAGCTGCAGTTTTAGTAACAATACTAACAAAAATTGGTGGCCCTGAAATATAAACAATACCGTTCTGCTCATCCCCCTTCAATGGATAACGACTGTCATACAGACCGGCTTCTTTCAGAAACGATTTAAATGCAGATAAAGAAATATTCTGTAATGATATAACAGAATTACGAATTTCCTCCGCATCATAGATATAGATAGTTTGTCCATCTGAATACCAAATCACCCCTAATTGAGAAGCTAATCTGTCCAGCAAAGCTTCAGGGTCCCTGAAATTAAAATTACCGTTAATTTTTTTTCTGGACGCGCTTTTACTGACAACAACAGTTTTGTTGAGCTTAGTCGACATTGCTTCAAAAAAACTGTTCAATGAATCATTTCTGGCCACATACCCATTATCGAATAGTGTTTCAGAACCTGTAGCTATGGAAAACGGAGAAATACCAAACAACAATATAATAAAAATTACAATAATATTACTTGGTTTCATTTTTTACCGAGAAATTAAGTATGACGTAAAACAGATATTATCTCCTCACATAAAGGATAAATATATATTTACGCAAGTACGCTACCGCCCGTAAACCGTTACCTGCCTCACATCCCCGTGAAGCCCGGGTCATTCGGCCGGAAGAGGAATGCAGTCCGGCCTGTGGTGGTGAACTCAGTCCACTGGGATGTGATGTGTCAGAGCAACTGGAGCTTATCAGCAGTGCCTTTAAGGTTATCGAAACACAACGTCCGAAACTGACCTGTTGCCGGTATGAGCATATCGTGCAGGCGCCGGTTCCTTCAAAACCCATTGCACGCAGTTATGCCGGAGCGGGGCTTCTGGCTCATGTTGTCACCGGGAAATATGCAGACCATCTGCCGTTATACCGCCGTCAGGGTGTGGAGCTGAGCTGCGCCACGCTGAGGCGCTGGACCGGATCCGTTGCTGAACTGCCGGAGTCACTGTATGACGTCCTGCGCCAGTATGTGCTGATGCCCGGTAAGGTACATGCCGATGATATCCCCGTTCCGGTCCAGGAGCCGGGTAGTGGTAAAATCCGGACAGCCAGGTTGTAGGTCTACGTCCGTGATGACCGTAACACCGGTTCACAGATGCCCCCGGCGGTCTGGTTCGCGTACATTGAATCAGCACCAAAGACAGTTGCTACTCTGACTCATTCTTATTTCATCACTAAAATGACATTTCAGACGATTTAACGGGGGGCATTTTAAGCTGTAATAACGGAATTTAACGTTATTACCGACACTACCGCTGATATGAGACTAATCAGCGCACAGAATATAATATGTCCCTAGCATAGCTAATGCTATACGCTATATCATCCACCAAATCAATCAGATACTCATCATAATCCTCTGATTTCTTCAGCGGGTCACTTATCCGATAATGATAAGTGAACACATTATTGTCCCTGCAAATCCCGAATACGCCACCATTCGTTACATCCCACAGATAATTCATAGAAAGCAGGGACCGCAGGGCCTCTGCTGTCATTCCGGACACTACCTCTCCCACATCAGCTTGAATATAAATCTCCCGTCTGCTCTCTTCATAAAAAAAACTGAATAATATGTCATTTATTTCAATCCGGAAGTTTTCCGAAACCGCCTCTGTTGTCTCAGATATACGGTACCGTTCTGATAAACGATTAAGCAATATGGATAAACGGCTCATGGTCTCCATATCATCCTCCCGACCTCCGGACGGACATCTTCTCCCCCGGGCTGCACGTTCATCAGACGCGCCCTCCACGCCTGCACAATCCGGTAAATACAGGCGATCCTCCCGGCAAACTCATTCTGCTCCAGGGAAAACATATCAACCTGTAAACAAAGACAAACAAACCCGGTTTGCTCATCAATACCCAACACGCCTCCCCCTGTGTTGCTCCAGGCATAATTATCATGCAGTAGCTGAAGAAGGAGATCATATGCCATTCCGTCATCACAATACGGAAATGGGCAGATATGAACCACGCACAGAATTTCCCGCGTTTCCTCTTCATCCTCTCCGACCAGAGTGAACGAAAATAACATATCTGACAGCCAGGTGAAGGCATAATTACTTTCATCCAGCACAGGATGTTCATCATCAAGATACTGACTGAGTTCACTCAGTAATAAATTAGCCCGTTCTCTGTACATCATCATGGTTAAACATCAGACAATTTCATCCCGAGTAAGGATAATTTCATTTCCGATCCTCAGTTCTGCATGATCGCGCGCCCTGAGAGTATCAGACATACTGTTTATATCTGCCAGAAAATGAGTGGTATCTTCGGTGGATGCATGACTATTGATATTAAAGAAAATATCATTATGCATCTGGTATAAATCATCAAGTATGGTTTTTACACCACCGGTCGTTGACATTGCATCTGAAGAGGAAAATTTTGTTCCGGTTATTTGTTCATACCGGGAAAAAATATCTGAATACTGTTTCTTTAACTCCGCAGGAATACGCTCCCTGTTATCTGTTCCCGTATCTGTTTTTACCACCCCAAAACGCTGTTCCAGAAGAGTGGGAATGAAATCTCTCAGATGCGCGAGTTTATCACGTTTCCGATAGCATCCGTGTTCCTCCATTTTAATAAAAAGCATATTCTTTCCCGGGATCCCCGTGGGTGTTGTGTGGCTTTTCTGCGGCATTCGTTCAAAAAGTATTGTTTTACGATTATGGGGCAAATATCCATCTTTACTGAAAATATCAAGTCCTGCGGGCTGATATTTTTCTCCTGCTTTTTGATATTCCCGAAGATGGCTTGATTTACGGCGATAAGCCCCTGCCTTATTCAAAAAGCTTTCAAGACGGTGTTCGTTATCCTCCACACTGAAAGCTCCCATCTTAAAAATCTGCGGTCCCTCATATTTCAATCCTGCAGATGAACTGACTTTATCAGAGGCGCATGCCTGCAGATACCACATAACTTTAACCACATTATCTTTAGTTGGTACAACCGGCTTCCCGGACATAATGTCACGGCAAATCATACCCCCTTCTTTACAAAGGGATATTACAGACTCATTTTTCAGTTTATCATGCTGCGGAACAAGAACGAACCGGTTATTTAATATAAAAGATATCCCCTGACGTTGTCTTTCAGATGTACTCCTGTTTGCATATGTTACATTCCCTTTATTTCCCGCGCCATAAAGTATTCTGGCATCCGCCGTGACATTTTCCTGCCCAGCAGACGGAGAAATACAGAAACTGGAATCAGTGGCATTATGACATTCCGGGTGAACCGGGTGTCGTATGTGCTGGATAAGTCTGTGTGAAATATGTGAAGTATATTTCATAGAATACCCTATAAAAAATCTCTTCGATAGAAGAAATGCTCTCTGCTTTTATTTAATAAAAATAAAACATCGACTACCGAGGCAAAGCAAAACCTGACAACACAATATATTAGAACTGGTTTGCTGTTCTCTCTGCCTTCTGTATCAGAAGAGTCCAAAACAATTTTTGTTTTTCATTGCCAGGTGCGTTCATCTTACATTTATATCCGCTGGGCCATTGCGGATAAGTTTATTACAGTGCTCACATATCAACTCAGGCATTCACTTGAATGTATCATCCCCCTCCAGGCTTCTTCACCGTCATGCACCAGAACCAGGGTATTTTCAGCTTTAACGACACGCAGGAAGGTTAAACAAAACTCTTTTTTTTGCAACCATAACCGTAGCGATCTCAATATACTTGATAAATATGTTTCTGGTATATTCCCCAAAATATATCCTATTCCCTTACCACCTATATACCGGAGTAACTGAAATATTGTTTTTTCTAATTCACTTCACCTTTCTGCTGTTATACCCGGGTCCCCATTCACACACCATCACTCAATCGTTCCCGGGATAAAGGACAAGTTCTCATTTTTTCTGGTCCGGGAGGCTCTGGAAGTGGCTTACTCTTTTTGCATTCGGTGATGTTTTGATTATATATTTTCACGAAACGTTTCTGTATCAGGAGATTTCCAGAAGACTCTCCTTGTGACACCTGAATGTAGGCTGTTGCTCAAACGCTGAATGATCCGACTGACAGTATGTTCATTACTCCGTTTTGACTTCCAGTGTCCAGTGCTGAAAATACGCTACCGCCCGTACCGTGATCAGCGTACGGCCATAGCGAAATAACAAAGAAAGCAACGATTTCATTATTCTGATGGCATGCCACCGGCACCATGCATTATGGTGCTTCATTCACTATACATCCGGAAATTCCGCCCACAGCCTGCAATCAAAGCAGGTCATAAGAAACCGCAGAAGGAGACAACTTCCAGACTCTCTCAGCAAAAATATCAGTGATAACTGTTATAATTCCCCCCTGGTATTCCCACTGTCGTGGAAAGTGTGTCATCATAAGGCGTGATGGTCCCCCCGAATTCCACAGCTCCCTGAAAATCTCCGCCGGACTGCCATCCGGTATCAGCAGAAACTTTTCCGCAAATTAATAAAGAAAGAGAAAAGACAATAATAAGTAAAAT
>NZ_PTSR01000035.1:0-29983 GCF_002965345.1 Escherichia sp. MOD1-EC5950 | reverse complement strand
TTTAGCGTCTTGCGACGTTAAGAATCCGTATCTTCGAGTGCCCACACAGATTGTCTGATAAATTGTTAAAGAGCAGTTGCGACGCGGCTTTCAGCTCACTGTCGCGAGGTGGCGTATATTACGCTTTCCTCTTTCAGAGTCAACCCTGAATTTCAGGATTTTTCTCCGTGTCGTTCCGACCATCTTGTGAAGTGTTTCACGTTGTCGTCTCAACGGAGGCGCATTATAGGGTGTTCTCCGTAGGCCGCAATAGAAAAATTGCAAAAAAATGACTGACTGCTGCATTCCCCAGCAAAACCCCGCTTTATACCTTTTTACACACAGAGTTATCCACAATCATCAGCGTTATTTCTGTATTCCTGAACCGCTAATGGCAATCAAAATCGAGATCACCATCGAAACAAAAAAATTCGCGAGCGTTGCGCAAACGTTTTCGTTACAATGCGGGCGAAAAATAAAGATGCCCCGTTAGGGGCGTTAGCTGAGTTTTTTGCGAAAAATTCAGCTAACGCTCTCTGTAATAGTCAAATCCAGGGGATTTACCATGCAACAACGTCGTCCAGTCCGCCGCGCTCTGCTCAGTGTTTCTGACAAAGCCGGTATCGTCGAATTCGCCCAGGCACTTTCTGCACGCGGTGTGGAGCTGCTATCTACAGGGGGCACTGCCCGTCTGTTAGCAGAAAAAGGCCTGCCGGTGACCGAAGTTTCCGATTACACCGGTTTCCCGGAGATGATGGATGGACGCGTGAAGACCCTGCATCCAAAAGTGCACGGCGGTATTCTGGGCCGTCGCGGTCAGGACGATGCCATTATGGAAGAACATCAGATCCAACCTATCGATATGGTGGTCGTTAACCTGTACCCATTCGCCCAGACCGTGGCCCGTGAAGGCTGCTCACTGGAAGATGCGGTTGAGAACATCGATATCGGCGGCCCAACCATGGTGCGCTCCGCCGCCAAGAATCATAGAGATGTCGCTATCGTTGTTAAGAGCAGCGACTATGACGCTATTATTGAAGAGATGGATGCCAACGAAGGTTCTCTGACTCTCGATACCCGTTTCGACCTCGCCATCAAAGCCTTCGAACATACCGCCGCCTATGACAGCATGATCGCCAACTACTTCGGTAGCATGGTTCCGGCTTATCACGGCGAGAGTAAAGAAGCGGCTGGCCGCTTCCCGCGCACACTTAACCTGAACTTCATTAAGAAGCAGGATATGCGCTACGGTGAAAACAGCCACCAGCAAGCTGCCTTCTATATAGAAGAGAATGTGAAAGAAGCCTCCGTTGCCACCGCAATCCAGGTTCAGGGTAAAGCCCTTTCCTATAACAACATCGCTGATACCGATGCGGCGCTGGAATGCGTGAAAGAATTTGCGGAGCCAGCCTGTGTGATTGTGAAGCACGCTAACCCCTGCGGTGTCGCCATCAGCAGCACGATCCTTGATGCTTACGATCGCGCGTATAAAACCGACCCAACCTCCGCATTCGGCGGCATTATCGCTTTTAACCGTGAGCTGGATGCTGAAACCGCGCAGGCTATTATCTCCCGTCAGTTTGTTGAAGTGATCATTGCGCCGTCCGCCAGCGAAGAAGCCCTGAAAATCACCGCCGCCAAACAGAACGTGCGCGTCCTGACCTGTGGTCAGTGGGGCGAGCGTGTTCCGGGCCTCGATTTCAAACGCGTGAATGGCGGTTTGCTGGTTCAGGATCGCGATCTGGGCATGGTTGGCGCAGAAGAACTGCGCGTGGTGACTAAACGCCAGCCGACCGAGCAGGAACTACGTGATGCGCTGTTCTGCTGGAAGGTGGCGAAGTTCGTGAAATCCAATGCCATCGTCTATGCCAAAAACAATATGACCATCGGGATTGGCGCGGGCCAGATGAGCCGCGTGTACTCCGCGAAAATCGCCGGTATTAAAGCCGCCGATGAAGGTCTGGAAGTGAAAGGTTCCTCGATGGCTTCTGACGCGTTCTTCCCGTTCCGCGACGGTATTGATGCCGCCGCCGCTGCGGGCGTGACCTGCGTAATCCAGCCTGGCGGTTCTATCCGTGATGACGAAGTGATTGCTGCCGCCGACGAGCACGGTATTGCGATGCTCTTCACCGACATGCGCCACTTCCGCCATTAATGGAGCGACAGATGAAAGTATTAGTGATTGGTAACGGCGGGCGCGAACACGCGCTGGCCTGGAAAGCGGCGCAATCGCCGCTGGTTGAGACCGTATTTGTCGCACCAGGTAATGCGGGAACGGCGCTGGAACCTGCGCTGCAAAACGTCGCTATCGGCGTGGCCGATATCCCGGCGCTGCTGGATTTCGCGCAAAACGAAAAGATCGACCTAACCATCGTCGGCCCGGAAGCACCGCTGGTGAAAGGCGTGGTTGATACCTTCCGCGCCGCTGGGCTGAAAATCTTCGGCCCAACCGCAGGTGCCGCACAACTGGAAGGCTCGAAAGCATTTACTAAAGATTTCCTGGCCCGCCATAAGATCCCTACGGCGGAATACCAGAACTTCACCGAAGTAGAACCTGCATTAGCGTATCTGCGTGAGAAAGGCGCACCGATCGTTATCAAAGCGGACGGTCTGGCCGCCGGGAAAGGTGTTATCGTGGCGATGACACTGGAAGAAGCTGAAGCGGCTGTTCACGATATGCTGGCGGGCAACGCTTTTGGCGACGCGGGTCATCGCATTGTGATCGAAGAGTTCCTCGACGGCGAAGAAGCGAGCTTTATCGTGATGGTGGACGGCGAACATGTGCTGCCAATGGCCACCAGCCAGGATCACAAACGCGTAGGCGATAAAGATACCGGGCCGAACACCGGCGGGATGGGTGCTTACTCTCCTGCGCCAGTGGTGACCGATGAAGTTCATCAGCGCACGATGGAACGCATCATCTGGCCAACCGTAAAAGGCATGGCGGCGGAAGGCAACACCTACACCGGTTTTCTCTACGCGGGTTTGATGATCGACAAACAGGGTAATCCGAAGGTTATCGAGTTTAACTGCCGCTTTGGCGATCCGGAAACCCAGCCGATTATGCTGCGCATGAAGTCCGATCTGGTTGAACTCTGCCTGGCGGCCTGTGAAGGCAAGCTGGACGAGAAAACGTCCGAGTGGGATGAACGTGCTTCTCTCGGCGTGGTGATGGCTGCGGGTGGATATCCAGGGGATTACCGCACCGGCGATGTGATCCACGGCCTGCCGCTGGAAGAAGTGGAAGACGGCAAAGTGTTCCATGCGGGTACGAAACTGGCAGATGACGAGCAGGTGATCACCAGCGGCGGGCGCGTACTGTGCGTCACCGCGCTGGGTCATACCGTGGCAGAAGCGCAGAAACGCGCTTATGCCTTAATGACCGATATCCACTGGGATGATTGCTTCTGCCGGAAAGATATCGGCTGGCGCGCCATCGAACGCGAGCAGAACTAACGCGACAGTTTTGCCAATAGCGTTTTGCGCGTGATCCCTAACTGGCGGGCGGCTTCGGTTTTGTTGCCGCCCGTTTTCTCCAGCGCCGCCAGAATCACCTCCTTTTCCACTTCCACCAGCGGCTGAATATCCTGACTTTGCACCAGCGGAATCGACGTACTGGCAATCGCCAGCGGCAGCTCGCGTTCGGAAATATATTCCCCGGTCAGTAGCACCACCGCCCGTTCCACTGCGTTTTCCAGTTCACGAATATTCCCCGGCCAGTCGTAGTGAATTAGCAGATCCATCGCCTGCGGCGTAAAGCCTTTTACCGCCTTGCGATTACGTTCAGCAAAGCGCTGCAGAAAATGATCTGCCAACAGAGGAATATCTTCCCGCCGTTGACGTAGCGCCGGCACTTCAATCGCCACCACGTTCAGTCGATAGTAGAGATCCTGGCGAAAACGCCCGGCATTCACCTCTGCGGCAAGATCGCGATGGGTCGCGGCAATCAGCCGGACATCGACAGAAATAGTCTGGTTGCTGCCAACACGCTGGACTTCACGCTCCTGAATGGCACGCAGCAGACGAACCTGCATCATTGGAGAAATATCGCCAATTTCATCGAGAAACAACGTGCCGCCGTCCGCCTCAACAAAGCGCCCTTCCCGCCGTTTATCGGCACCGGTAAACGCCCCTTTTTCATGACCGAACAATTCGGACTCCAGTAAGGATTCGTTGAGTGCCGCACAGTTGAGCGTTACCAGCGGTTTTTCACTACGTGCGCTACTGGCGTGAATTGCTCTGGCAACCAACTCTTTGCCGGTGCCAGAATCGCCGTGGATCAACACCGTGGCTTCCGATGGTGCGACGAGGGCTATTTCACTGAGTAAGTGTTGCATCGCCGGGCTTTTCCCAACCATCCCAAACTGGCTGGCTAGCACGGTAGGCGTTTCAGAAGCGACAATCTGCGTATGAGCAAGCGCCTTTTCCAGCGTTGCCTGCAAGTTATCGAAATCCAGCGGCTTGATGAGATAATCCAGTGCCCCGGTTTTCAGCGCTTCTACCGCCGTCTCGACGCTGGAGTAAGCGGTCATAATCAGCACCGGAATTGCCGGATTTAACGCTTTAATCTCTTTCAGCGTGGCGATGCCGTCCATCTCCGCCATTCGCACATCGCAAAGCACAAGATCAAAAACCTGTTCCCGCACCTGCTCCAGCGCCTGTCGCCCGCTGTTCGCCAGCGCGACGTTATAGCCCCAGCCACGTAGCAATGCCTGCAAGATGGTGCAGTGGCTAATGTCATCATCCACCACCAGAATATCGATGTTATCGTGCTTCATCCTTGTGGGTCCTTACGATTAATATTCACCGGAAGCCAGAGGGTGAATGTTGCACCTTTCCCCTCCTGGCTGGCGACCTGAATTGTACCACCGTGTTGTTCAACAATATTATGCACAACCGCCAGCCCCAGCCCGGTGCCTTCGGCTTTGGTGGTGAAGTACGGGGTGAAGATAGCCTCCAGTTGATCTGCCGCAATTCCCTTACCGCTGTCGGTAACGTTAATTTTCACGCCATTGCCGCTTTCACTTGCCGTCACACTAATCACGCCATGCTCACCAATAGCCTGAATAGCATTGAGATAAAGATTTAACAGTACCTGAGTCAGTCTGTCCGGGTCGGCCTGAATTTCCGGCAACCCGTTGTTAGCGTTAAAGCACAACTGTATCTCACGACTCTGAGCGTCCTGGCTCACCAGTTGTAATGAATGGTTAATCAGGGTATTGAGCTCCACCGCCTGCAAAGCAAGGTGCGTTGGCTTGACCAGTTCCAGCAGTTCGCTCACCACGCGATTCAAACGGTCGGCTTCTTTCGCCATCACCTGCGCCAGTTGATGCGCTTCGCCCCCCGCGGGCGTGCGCTCGGCAAAATATTTCGCCAGTCCTTTAATCGATGAAAGTGGGTTACGGATTTCGTGGGCGACGCCTGCCGCCAGATGCCCCAGCGCCACCAGCTTCTCTTTGCGCTTCATTTCATCCTGCAATAACTGGCGCGAGCGAAGGTAACGGCGATACCAGAAGAATGACAACACGCTCGCCAGCAATACCGTCGCCAGAGCAAAGAGAATAATCAGGGTATTGCGCTTCTCCCCAATCTGGGTTGCAACCAGATCACTGGCATCAACAGCGATAAAAATAGCCTGTTGTGCATCTGCCTGTGGCTCAGGTTTGCCGTTACAGCGCGGCATATTATGCATCCCATGCCTCCAGGAGGCTGACATGGGCTGAAACAAACGATAGACCTCAAGCGCAGGCGTTTTTCCCGCGTCCTCAAGCAGTCGCCAGCGGGAGTTTTCCTCTGGCTTTAACTGCCGCATTTCATCAGGCGAATAGAGTGCACGCCCGACCATTTCTGGGTCACTGTGAAGAATGATAATGCCCTGCGCATCGGTGACCGCAAACCACAACACCCCTGGCTGGCCTGCCATCTCTTCCAGAAGTGCCTGTTGCTGCACATGGTGCATTCGCATCCCCATCCCTACGCGACTTCCTGACTCCAGAGCGCGAATGAGCACATTACCTTTTTCCAGTAATGCCTGGCGGTCAGCCTCGCTTGCCCGCCCATAATCGCGAATCACCGTCACCGCAAACAATCCCACCAGCCCAACAATGACTACGGGGAGGATCGCGCTTAACCATTTGGCTAATGTGTCTTTAGAACGTTGCATAAAACGCATCTTCTTCTTTGCCTGTTCATCCCTTTTTGACAGCACAAATCATGCCATCTTTTATTGCCCCCTACCCTGCGCTGTAACACAAACGCTTATCTTTCAATGAGTAAAAATGACTCGCTACCCACCACAATCGGGTCATTTTTACTCGCTAACCGCGCCAGATTGCCCGTTACATCGGTGTTTCATCGTTGGCACGAAAGATGCAATACGTAAAGTAAGACAACCACTGGAGGATTAACCATGAAACGGAACACGAAGATTGCCCTGGTGATGATGGCGTTTTCAGCAATGGCGATAGGCTCAACAACTGCATTTGCCCACGGCGGACACGGTATGTGGCAGCAAAATGCAGCGCCTTTGACCAGCGAACAACAAACTGCGTGGCAGAAAATCCATAATGACTTTTACGCCCAAAGCAGCGCGCTGCAACAACAACTGGTGACGAAGCGTTATGAATACAACGCCCTGTTAGCCGCTAATCCACCGGATAGCAGCAAAATTAACGCAGTCGCCAAAGAGATGGAGACTTTACGTCAGTCATTAGATGAATTGCGAGTTAAACGGGATATTGCGATGGCTGAAGCGGGTATTCCACGCGGTGTCGGAATGGGCATGGGTTACGGTGGCTGCGGAGGTGGTGGCGGCCATATGGGTATGGGCCACTGGTAAATCAGAACGTCTTCTCGTTGGGTTGCCAGCGACAAAAATCAGAGTTTGCCACTAACAGTAATTGTGAACCCTCGGGCGCTTCCAGCCATGCCACGCTCACATCAACAGAAGAGCGGCTCTGGCGGCGCTCGATATGCGCTATCGCCTGCGAATCTAAATCAGGCTTAATGGTTTGCCCTTCGCAGGTAGTCACAGTCTGTTCCATCGCATGCCAGCGTCCCTGACGCAGTACCACTCTCCCCTGACGTAAGGCGTCGCTAATCTGGCGGATCTGGTCTGCACGATAACGGTATAAATCGATTTGATCGTTAGAAAGCTGCTGCTTTTGCCCGTCGGATTCACGTTGCATAAAGCTCAGGTCACCGCGCTCGTCAAAGCGTGCGCGGATATTCACCGGCGGTTTGCTGTAAACGTTGATATTGATAAGCGTGAGGTTATCGCCCTGCCAGCGGTATTCACGGGTAGTGGTATCGCCATTGCGCCACGGACTGAACACGGCAAGCAGATGGATATTATCGCCGCTGTCTTTTCGCCAGATGCGCACTGCACCCTGGTCTTCGGCAAACCCACTGGCGGTAAAAGGGGGAAGTGAAGAGTTGTGGCTACAGGCAGAGAGAAACAGCACGCCTGCCAGCATCAATGTGCGACGCCAGAAAGACAAAAGGGGTGAAACCACCCCTTCGTTAAAACTGTTCACTGCCACGCAATCTTACTTAACTGCGTCTTTCAGTGCCTTGCCAGAAACAAATGCCGGTACGTTAGCTGCGGCGATTTTGATTTCTTTACCGGTCTGCGGGTTGCGGCCAGTACGCTCAGCGCGGTGGTTCACTTTGAAGGTTCCGAAACCAACCAGTTGTACAGCATCGCCTTCTTTCAGAGACTCAGTAATTGCAGCCAGAGTGGACTCCAGAGCAGCTTTAGCCTGGGTTTTGGACAGTTCTGCTTTCTCTGCAATTACATCAATCAGTTGAGTCTTGTTCATAAGTTATCCTTACAATGTGTTTATCGCTTGCTAAGCATCGAGTGCGACGGAAATGCCAGAATAGCACTCTCCTGCATACACGCACCGATAGCCACTTTTTTTCGCCCCCCAAATGTAGACCAGACGGGGGGCGAAAGGGAAGACTCCAGGTACGACAAATCAGGCGTTAATTCACGTTTTCTGGTCTTATTGCTGAAAAATTATACCAATATTGCTCTCACCCGCCTCACGCAGGTCTGCCCTAAGGCCTTTTATCAGCTCAATGTCGCGTTCTTCGCACTCGGCTAAAAGTCGGAATATTTCCCACTGAATGTCCCATTCTTGCTCAACGGCCGGGTTTTCTTTCAGCTCTTCATCGCTCATTTCGCGACCAGCCTGGGTCATTTCCAGCATCGCAACGGTGGTGATGGAAGTCTTACTGACTTCCACAGCGTGTTCCAGTGTTTCGCCACTCAAACGCGAATGAACCAGTTCACTTAACGCCACGCAGGCATCGATTGCCGGATAAACACCGTACAGATCGAAATCATCTGCTGAAGGGATAGCTTCCTCAAATTTCTCCAGTTGACTGTCGAAATTCACTTTTGCGTCTTTGACAGTCAGCGTTTCCCAGATGAGATCAAGAATGCGACGGTAAATCTGCCCATCACCGAAGCCGGTTTGCTGGCAGAACATGGCGTAATTGGGGTACATGCGTTCGCATAAGCAGGCCATAAAAGTAACGTGCTGCCAGCTTTCCAGGCGCTCCAAGCGCAGATGAATCGGGTTTTGTAACATGTTGAATTCTCAAATACGGAAATTATCCGCAGTTTACCTGAATTAGGGCTGATTTGCTGTATAGCGCACGAACGCCGGACGTTCCGAGGCCACAGCATCCGCCCAGCGCGTTGGTTCTGGCAGACGATAGCCTTTCATGCAGCGTTGTACCCACGCCAGCGCGCTATCCACGCTGATCCGATGACCAGTAGCAATAAACAGCGGATTACAGCGCGCTTTGCTACGCCAGACCCAGGCCAGTTGCTCGCCTTTGTCCATCAACGGCGACAGCGCGCCCGGTTCGCTGGAGAGTGGTTCGAATTTACCGCATAGCCGTTTTTTCGCCACGCCAATGGTTGGCACATCGACTAATAAGCCAAAATGACTGGCGACGCCAAGACGACGCGGATGCGAGATCCCATGACCGTCGACAAACACTAAATCCGGTTTTTGCGACAGCATCTCCCACGCTGCCAGCAGCGCAGGATATTCGCGGAAGGAAAGAAAACCAGGAATGTAAGGCATGGTGGTGGCGATGCGAGCCACTTTATACTCCACCAGCTCAAGAGTGGGATATTTCAGCAGCACTATCGCCGCTCGCGTCACATCTCCGCCCTGCTCAAACCCAACATCGGCTCCGGCGATCAGATCCGGAGGATCTTTATCGAGTCGATCCTCGCGGATCACAGAAGAGGCCAGTTCAAGTTGTTGAGCGCGTAATGACGCGAGATCCATAATCACTCCTTAACGGTGGTACTGTTCGGACAACCGATGTACTGCCTCCACAAAGACACCGGCATGTTCTGGCGGTACATCCTGGTGAATGCCGTGACCAAGGTTGAAGACATGACCTTCACCATGACCGAAACCGGCAAGAATTGTCGCCACTTCTTCTTCAATGCGGGCTGGCGGCGCATACAGCATCGATGGGTCCATATTGCCCTGCAACGCGACTTTATTACCCACGCGGCGGCGCGCATCAGCGATATCCGTTGTCCAGTCGAGACCCAGCGCATCGCAACCAGTTTCCGCCATCGCTTCCAGCCACTGTCCACCGCCTTTGGTAAACAGTGTTACCGGTACACGGCGGCCGTCGTTTTCACGCAGCAACCCATCGACAATTTTATGCATGTAGTAGAGCGAGAACTGTTGATAGTCACGTCCGGTGAGCACGCCGCCCCAGGTGTCGAAAATCATCACCGCTTGCGCACCGGCTTTGATTTGCGCGTTCAGGTACAGGGTGACGCTTTTCGCCAATTTATCGAGTAGCGCATGCAGCGCTTGCGGATCGGCATACATCATTTTTTTGATCACGGTGAAAGCTTTGCTACTACCGCCTTCCACCATGTAGGTCGCCAACGTCCACGGGCTGCCGGAAAAACCAATTAGTGGTACTTCGCCTTTCAGTTCGCGACGAATGGTACGTACTGCGTTCATCACGTAACCCAGTTCATCTTCCGGATCCGGA
The DNA here is from genome assembly GCF_002965345.1 of Escherichia sp. MOD1-EC5950. NCBI lineage: Bacteria > Pseudomonadati > Pseudomonadota > Gammaproteobacteria > Enterobacterales > Enterobacteriaceae > Escherichia > Escherichia sp. MOD1-EC5950. Next base: position 19,960 of record NZ_PTSR01000035.1, on the reverse strand, counting down.
ATCGGCAGTTTATCGACGTCTGCTTTACAGGTGACTGGCGAGGTGAATCGCGGGCCTTCTCCGGCTTCAAAATAGAGTCCTAACCCCATTGCATCCGGAACGGTGAGAATATCGGAAAACAGAATCGCCGCGTCCAGCGGATAGCGACGTAGCGGCTGCAAGGTGACTTCGCACGCCAGCTCGGCGTTTTTGCACAACGACATAAAATCGCCCGCCTGAGCGCGAGTAGCTTTATATTCCGGTAGGTAGCGACCCGCCTGGCGCATCATCCATACTGGAGTGACATCAACGGGCTGGCGCAGCAGCGCCCGCAGATAACGATCGTTTTTGAGTTCGGTCATTTTGGCTGTTCCTTAGTGCGTCAGGCGGTCAGTGTATCATCACTCATACTCTGCCCGACACATCGCCACCGTATCTTCTATCAGACGGCGCGCCACAGTGCCCGGTGGTGGCAATAATGGTAAATCGTCGTAGCGATACCAGTTCGCCTCCAGCAGTTCTTTCGGATCAATCACGATGTCACCACTGTCATACTCCGCCATAAACGCAGTCATCAGCGACTGAGGAAACGGCCACGGCTGAGAGGTCACATAACGCAAATTCCTGACTTTGATGCCACTCTCTTCCATCACTTCCCGCGCGACCGCCTGTTCGAGGGTTTCTCCGACTTCGACAAATCCGGCGAGTACCGTATGGACACCGTTACGATGCCGGGTATGCTGGGCAAGTAGGATCGAATCATCGCGACGGATGGCAACGATAATGCAGGGAGCGATTTGTGGGTAGTAACGCTCACGGCAGTGGCTGCACAGCATCGCCCATTCGGTTTTGCTTGGGTACATTTCATGCCCGCAATATCCGCAGTATTTATGCGAACGGTAAAACTCCGCCAGTTGCACGCCGCGTCCGGCTAATTGAAACAGCCCGACGTCCAGATCAATAACCTGGCGCACCGAGCCCATATCATGGCGACGCTGCTGTTGTACCAGCCAAACAGGTTCTCCTTGCCATTCGCCTATCCGCAGTGCGCGCTGACCCACAAGATCAAAATTTGCCGCTTTGCCATATGGCAATTCTCCCTTCGGCAACCATAATTTTTGCTCATGGCTGACTATCCACCAACCGTGATCTAATTTTTCAATTATACGATCCATAGCTCTTGCACTACCTTTGCTTCACTGGCATGTTTAACATGTTTTTTACATTCTCACTGAGCAGTTTTTGAAGACAAACTTGCGGAGTCAATCATGCTTAACCAGCTCGATAACCTGACGGAACACGTCAGAGGAAGTAACAAACTGGTTGATCGCTGGCTACATGTACGTAAGCATCTGCTCGTGGCTTACTACAATTTGGTTGGCATTAAGCCTGGCAAAGAATCGTACATGAGGCTAAACGAAAAAGCCCTTGATGATTTTTGCCAGAGTCTGGTCGATTACCTTTCTGCCGGGCATTTCAGTATTTATGAGCGCATTCTGCATAAACTGGAAGGCAACGGGCAGCTCGCTCGCGCCGCGAAGATTTGGCCGCAACTGGAAGCCAACACGCAGCAGATTATGGATTACTACGATTCCAGTCTGGAAACCGCCATAGATCATGATAATTATCTTGAGTTTCAACAGGTTTTATCTGACATCGGTGAAGCGCTGGAAGCACGCTTTGTGCTGGAAGATAAGCTAATTCTGCTGGTGCTTGACGCTGCCCGCCTCAAACATCTTGCTTGAGTTATGCGCTGTTAACGCGTAATTTACATTCAACGCCCCGTTTGCGGGGCTAATTTCTTGTCGGAGTGCCTTAACTGGCTGAGACCGTTCATTCGGGATCCGCGGAACCTGATCAGGCTAATACCTGCGAAGGGAACAAGAGTTAATCTGCTATTGCATCGCCTTTGCGGCGATCATCTCTTGCTTCATCCGTCGTCTGACAAGCCACGTCCTTAACTTTTGGAATGAGCTATGTCTGCAACAAAACTGACCCGCCGCGAGCAACGCGCCCAGGCCCAACATTTTATCGATACCCTGGAAGGCACCGCCTTTCCCAACTCAAAACGGATTTACATCACCGGCACACATCCTGGCGTGCGCGTGCCGATGCGTGAGATCCAGCTTAGCCCGACGCTAATCGGCGGCAGCAAAGAACAGCCACAGTACGAAGAAAATGAAGCGATTCCGGTCTACGATACCTCCGGCCCGTATGGCGACCCGCAAATCGCGATTAACGTACAGCAAGGGCTGGCAAAACTGCGCCAGCCGTGGATCGATGCACGCGGCGACACTGAAGCACTCACCGTTCGCAGTTCCGATTACACTAAAGCGCGACTGGCGGATGATGGCCTCGATGAACTGCGTTTTAGCGGCGTATTAACGCCAAAACGCGCCAAAGCAGGCCATCGCGTTACGCAGTTACACTACGCCCGCCGGGGCATCATCACGCCGGAGATGGAGTTCATCGCCATTCGCGAGAACATGGGGCGCGAGCGCATCCGTAGCGAAGTTTTGCGCCACCAGCATCCGGGTATGAGCTTTGGTGCTCGCCTGCCGGAAAATATCACCGCGGAGTTTGTCCGTGACGAAGTCGCTGCCGGACGCGCCATTATCCCCGCCAATATCAATCATCCGGAATCTGAGCCAATGATCATTGGTCGCAACTTTCTGGTGAAAGTGAATGCCAATATCGGCAACTCAGCGGTCACCTCTTCCATTGAAGAAGAAGTGGAAAAACTGGTGTGGTCCACGCGCTGGGGAGCGGATACTGTGATGGATCTCTCTACCGGTCGCTATATTCACGAAACCCGCGAGTGGATTTTGCGCAACAGCCCGGTGCCGATCGGTACTGTGCCGATCTATCAGGCGCTGGAAAAGGTTAACGGGATCGCTGAAGATCTTACCTGGGAAACGTTCCGAGACACGCTGCTGGAACAGGCCGAGCAAGGTGTGGATTACTTCACGATTCATGCGGGCGTTCTCCTGCGCTACGTGCCAATGACCGCTAAACGTCTGACCGGTATTGTGTCGCGCGGCGGTTCGATTATGGCGAAATGGTGCCTCTCCCATCATCAGGAAAACTTCCTCTATCAACACTTCCGCGAAATTTGTGAAATCTGCGCCGCTTATGACGTTTCGCTGTCGCTGGGCGATGGCCTGCGTCCCGGTTCGATTCAGGATGCTAACGATGAAGCACAGTTTGCCGAGCTGCATACGCTGGGCGAACTGACCAAAATCGCCTGGGAGTATGACGTGCAGGTGATGATTGAAGGCCCCGGGCATGTGCCGATGCAAATGATTCGCCGCAATATGACCGAGGAGTTAGAGCACTGCCACGAAGCACCGTTCTATACCCTCGGGCCGCTGACTACCGACATTGCGCCGGGCTATGACCATTTCACTTCGGGGATTGGCGCAGCGATGATTGGCTGGTTTGGCTGCGCGATGCTCTGCTACGTAACGCCAAAAGAGCACCTGGGTCTGCCCAATAAAGAAGACGTTAAGCAGGGACTTATCACCTATAAGATTGCCGCCCACGCCGCCGACCTGGCAAAGGGGCATCCGGGCGCACAAATTCGCGATAACGCCATGTCGAAAGCCCGTTTCGAATTTCGCTGGGAAGACCAGTTTAATCTGGCCCTCGATCCGTTTACCGCCCGCGCTTACCACGATGAAACCCTGCCGCAAGAGTCTGGCAAGGTCGCCCATTTCTGCTCGATGTGTGGACCGAAATTCTGCTCGATGAAAATCAGCCAGGAAGTGCGCGATTATGCCGCCGCGCAAACCATTGAAGTAGGAATGGCGGATATGTCGGAGAACTTCCGCGCCAGAGGCGGAGAAATCTACCTGCGTAAGGAGGAAGCATGATGTATCAGCCTGATTTTCCTCGTGTACCTTTTCGTTTAGGGCTGTATCCAGTAGTGGACAGTGTGCAGTGGATCGAACGCCTGCTGGACGCGGGCGTGCGCACCCTCCAGCTACGCATTAAAGATCAGCGCGATGAAGAGGTGGAAGCTGATGTCGTAGCGGCAATTGAACTGGGTCACCGCTATAACGCACGACTGTTTATCAACGATTACTGGCAACTGGCGATCAGGCATCAGGCGTATGGTGTCCATCTAGGGCAGGAAGATTTGCAATCCACCGATCTCGCCGCTATCCGCGCGGCAGGCCTGCGGCTGGGCGTTTCGACCCATGATGACATGGAAATCGACGTCGCGCTGGCAGCACGCCCTTCTTATATCGCACTGGGGCATGTGTTCCCCACGCAAACCAAACAGATGCCTTCCGCGCCGCAGGGGCTGGCGCAACTAGCTCGGCACATTGAGCGCCTGGCTGATTATCCCACCGTGGCGATTGGCGGTATCAGTCTGGCGCGCGCACCTGCGGTGATGGAGACGGGTGTCGGTAGCATCGCCGTCGTCAGTGCCATTACCCAGGCGACAGACTGGCGTGCGGCAACAGCTCAGTTGTTGGAAATTGCAGGAGTTGGCGATGAATGACCGTGATTTTATGCGTTATAGCCGCCAAATCCTGCTCGATGACATCGCCATTGAAGGCCAGCAAAAACTGCTCGACAGCCAGGTGCTGATTATCGGCCTTGGCGGGCTGGGTACGCCTGCTGCGCTGTACCTGGCTGGCGCTGGTATCGGAACTCTGGTGCTGGCAGATGACGACGATGTGCATTTGAGTAATCTGCAGCGGCAAATCCTCTTTACCACTGAAGATATCGACCGCCCGAAATCGCAGGTCTGCCAACAGCGACTGACGCAATTGAATCCCGATATTCAACTGATGGCATTACAACAACGGCTAACGGGTCATGCCTTAAAAGATGCGGTAGCACAAGCCGATGTGGTGCTCGACTGTACCGACAATATGGCGACTCGCCAGGAGATTAACGCCGCCTGCGTGGCACTCAACACGCCGCTTATCACCGCCAGCGCGGTCGGTTTTGGTGGTCAGTTGATGGTACTGACGCCGCCCTGGGAACAGGGGTGTTATCGCTGTCTGTGGCCGGATAATCTGGAGCCTGAACGCAACTGCCGCACGGCGGGCGTGGTTGGCCCGGTGGTCGGGGTTATGGGTACTTTGCAGGCACTGGAAGCAATTAAGTTATTAAGCGATATAGAGACACCTGCGGGAGAACTCCGTTTGTTCGACGGTAAATCGAACCAGTGGCGCAGCCTGGCGTTGCGCCGCGCCACAGAATGCCCTGTATGTGGAGGATGCAATGCAGATCCTGTTTAACGATCAACCGATGCAGTTCGCCGCCGGACAAACTGTTCACGAGCTGCTGGAGCAACTCAATCAACAACAAGCGGGCGCAGCGCTGGCGATTAATCAACAAATCGTCCCGCGCGAGCAATGGGCGCAACATATCGTGCAGGATGGCGACCAGATCCTGCTTTTTCAGGTTATTGCAGGGGGATGAGATGTTACGTATTGCGGACAAAACGTTTGATTCACATCTGTTTACCGGCACCGGGAAATTCGCCTCTTCGCAACTGATGGTGGAGGCGATCCGCGCTTCCGGCAGTCAACTGGTGACGCTGGCAATGAAACGCGTCGACTTGCGCCAGCACAACGACGCTATCCTCGATCCGCTTATCGCTGCGGGTATGACGCTGCTGCCGAATACTTCCGGGGCGAAAACAGCAGAAGAAGCCATTTTCGCTGCTCACCTGGCACGTGAGGCGTTAGGCACACACTGGCTGAAGTTGGAGATTCACCCTGACGCCCGCTGGTTGTTGCCCGATCCCATCGAAACCCTGAAAGCCGCCGAAACACTGGTGCAGCAGGGATTTGTCGTGCTGCCTTACTGCGGTGCCGATCCGGTATTGTGCAAACGTCTGGAAGAAGTCGGTTGCGCGGCGGTAATGCCGCTCGGCGCACCAATTGGCTCTAATCAGGGACTGGAAACCCGCGCCATGCTGGAGATTATTATCCAGCAAGCCACGGTTCCGGTGGTGGTTGATGCGGGCATCGGCGTTCCGAGTCATGCCGCGCAGGCGCTGGAAATGGGGGCCGACGCCGTATTAGTAAATACAGCGATTGCCGTCGCGGACGATCCCATCAACATGGCAAAAGCATTTCGTCTGGCAGTAGAAGCTGGCCTGCTGGCGCGTCAGGCTGGGCCTGGCAGCCGAAGTAGCTTTGCTCATGCCACCAGCCCACTGACCGGATTTCTGGAGGTTTCAGCATGAAAACCTTCAGCAATCGCTGGCGAGAACTGGACTGGGACGACATCCGTCTGCGCATCAACAGTAAAACGGCCGCTGACGTAGAGCGGGCGCTAAATGCGCCGTCACTTACCCGCGACGACATGATGGCATTGCTCTCGCCTGCCGCCAGTGATTATCTGGAACCACTGGCCCAACGGGCGCAACGTCTGACACGCCAACGATTTGGCAATACCGTCAACTTCTACGTCCCGCTCTATCTTTCTAATCTTTGTGCTAACGACTGCACCTATTGTGGATTTTCCATGAGCAATCGCATCAAGCGCAAAACGCTGGATGAAGCAGACATCGCCAGGGAAAGCGCCGCTATTAAGGCAATGGGCTTTGAGCATCTGTTGCTGGTCACCGGTGAACATCAGGCGAAAGTAGGGATGGATTACTTTCGTCGCCACCTTCCTATCCTGCGTGAACAGTTCTCTTCGCTACAGATGGAAGTACAACCACTGACAGAAGCGGAATACGCCGAGTTAAAGCAACTTGGTCTGGATGGGGTAATGGTTTATCAGGAGACATATCACGAGGCGACGTATGCCCGCCATCATCTGAAAGGGAAAAAACAGGACTTCTTCTGGCGACTGGAAACACCAGACCGACTGGGTCGTGCGGGGATTGATAAGATAGGCCTTGGCGCGCTAATCGGCCTTTCCGACAACTGGCGCGTTGACTGCTACATGGTTGCCGAGCATTTGCTGTGGCTGCAACAGCATTACTGGCAAAGCCGCTACTCTGTCTCCTTCCCACGGTTGCGGCCATGTACTGGCGGCATTGAACCAGCGTCGATTATGGATGAACGCCAGCTAGTGCAAACCATCTGCTCCTTCCGCCTGTTTGCGCCGGAGATTGAACTCTCACTCTCCACGCGGGAATCACCGTGGTTTCGCGATCGCGTTATTCCGCTGGCAATAAATAACGTCAGCGCCTTCTCGAAAACGCAGCCAGGTGGCTATGCCGACGGTCACCCTGAACTGGAACAATTCTCACCGCACGACGATCGCAGGCCAGAAGTTGTTGCCGCCGCGTTGACCGCCCAGGGCTTGCAGCCGGTATGGAAAGACTGGGACAGCTATCTGGGACGCGCCTCGCAACGGTTTTGAGACTGAATGTAAGAGCATAAATTTATTCCGAGCAGTTACGAAAGATGGAAAACGGAAACTTGTTGAAAGTCTTCCGTTTTTTTATGGTAGTGCCGTCAGCAGGAATGTTGTCCAGGGCGAAAAGCTTCTTCCTCGTTTCGCCCTGCCTTTCTTAATATTTCTGGTTAACTATATGAATTCTAAACTAAACCAATAAAAAAACCCGCCGAAGCGGGTTTTTAAGTTATTTGTGGATTAACGATTACTCGTTGTCAGAACCACCCAGACCTGCGTTCAGCAGTTCTGCCAGGCTGGCAGATGCGTCTTCTGCAGTCACCTGCGGTGCAGCCGGAGCCTCACCTGCGGCACGGCGGCGCATACGATCCTGGTGATACGCATAACCCGTACCGGCTGGGATCAGACGACCAACGATAACGTTCTCTTTCAGGCCGCGCAGTTCATCACGTTTACCTGCAACAGCGGCTTCGGTCAGGACACGTGTAGTTTCCTGGAACGATGCTGCAGAGATGAAGGACTCGGTTGCCAGAGACGCTTTGGTGATACCCAGCAGATCGCGGGAGTAAGTTGCCCCCACTTTGCCGTTCGCTTCCAGTTCGCGGTTTGCGATCTTGACGCGAGAGTATTCAACCTGTTCGCCTTCCAGGAAGTCGGAGCTACCTGCGTTAACGATGGTGGCTTTACGCAGCATCTGACGAACGATAACTTCGATGTGTTTATCGTTAATCTTAACGCCCTGCAGACGGTATACGTCCTGTACTTCGTTAACGATGTAACGAGTAACAGCATGAACACCACGCAGACGCAGAATGTCGTGCGGTGCTTCCGGACCGTCGGAAATAACGTCACCACGTTCTACACGTTCACCTTCGAACACGTTGAGCTGACGCCATTTCGGAATCATCTCTTCGTACGGTTCGCTGCCGTCTACCGGGGTGATAACCAGACGACGTTTGCCTTTGGTTTCTTTACCGAAGGAAACGACACCGCTGATTTCAGCCAGGATTGCCGGCTCTTTCGGACGACGAGCTTCAAACAGGTCTGCAACGCGCGGCAGACCACCGGTGATGTCTTTAGTACCGCCAGATTCCTGCGGAATACGCGCCAGAGTGTCACCAGAGCTGATCTGTACGCCATCTTCCAGTTGAACAATCGCTTTACCCGGCAGGAAGTACTGCGCAGGCATATCAGTACCAGGGATCAGAACGTCGTTACCCTGAGCATCAACGATTTTCAGTGCCGGACGCAGATCTTTACCACCTGCGGTACGCTCTGCAGAATCCAGAACAACCAGCGAAGACAGACCGGTCAATTCGTCGGTCTGACGAGTAATGGTCTGGCCGTCGATCATGTCAGTAAAGCGAACAAAACCGCTTACTTCAGTGATAACTGGCATGGTGTGCGGATCCCAGTTTGCAACGGTTTCGCCGCCAGCAACCTGTTCGCCATCGCCTTTCGCCAGTACCGCACCGTAAGGCACTTTGTAGCTTTCTTTGGTACGACCAAATTCGTCGATCAGTTTCAGTTCGGTGTTACGGGAAGTGATAACCAGTTTACCGCTGGAGTTCACAACCGACTTCACGTTGCTGAGTTTGATGCTACCTTTGTTTTTCACCTGGATGCTGGATTCAGCAGCCGCACGCGATGCCGCACCACCGATGTGGAACGTACGCATGGTCAACTGTGTACCCGGTTCACCGATGGACTGTGCCGCGATAACACCGATAGCTTCACCTTTATTGATGATGTGGCCACGCGCCAGGTCACGACCGTAGCAGTGCGCACATACACCAAAGTCGGTGTCACAAGATACAACAGAACGAACTTTAACCGCGTCGACAGAGTTCTCTTCCAGCAGGTCACACCACTGTTCGTGCAGCAGTGTGTTGCGCGGAACGAGGATGTCAGCAGTACCCGGCTTCAGAACGTCTTCAGCAGTTACACGACCCAGTACGCGATCGCGCAGCGGCTCTTTAACGTCGCCACCCTCGATAACTGGGGTCATCATGATACCTTCATGAGTACCACAATCATCTTCGGTAACCACCAGGTCCTGCGCGACGTCAACCAGACGACGAGTCAGGTAACCGGAGTTCGCGGTTTTCAGTGCGGTATCCGCCAGACCTTTACGAGCACCGTGGGTGGAGATGAAGTACTGGAGTACGTTCAGACCTTCACGGAAGTTCGCGGTGATTGGCGTTTCGATGATGGAGCCATCCGGCTTCGCCATCAGACCACGCATACCCGCAAGCTGACGAATCTGTGCCGCAGAACCACGCGCACCGGAGTCGGCCATCATGTAGATGCTGTTGAAGGAAACCTGCTTCTCTTCCTGACCGTCACGGTTAATAACGGTTTCAGTTTGCAGGTTATCCATCATCGCTTTGGATACACGATCGTTCGCCGCAGCCCAGATATCGATAACTTTGTTGTAGCGTTCGCCCGCAGTTACCAGACCAGACTGGAACTGCTCCTGAATTTCAGCAACTTCTGCTTCTGCCTCGGAGATGATTTCGTGTTTCTTCTCCGGGATGACCATGTCATCGATACCAACAGATGCACCGGAACGCGCTGCATATGCAAAGCCGGTGTACATGATCTGGTCCGCAAAAATAACGGTCGGTTTCAGACCGAGAATGCGGTAGCAGGTGTTCAGCATTTTGGAGATTGCTTTTTTACCCAGCGCCTGGTTGACGATGGAGTAAGGCAGACCTTTCGGTACAATCATCCACAGAATGGCACGGCCAACGGTCGTGTCTTTCAGGCTGGTTTTCGCGACTAATTCACCGTTAGCATCTTTTTCATACTCGGTGATACGCACTTTAACGCGCGCATGCAGAGAGGCCAGGCCAGCGCGATAAATACGCTCAGCTTCTTTCGGGCCAGTCAGCACCATGCCTTCGCCTTTGGCGTTAACACAGTCACGGGTCATGTAGTACAGACCCAGCACAACGTCCTGAGACGGAACGATGATTGGTTCGCCGTTCGCCGGAGACAGGATGTTGTTGGTAGACATCATCAGCGCACGCGCTTCGAGCTGGGCTTCCAGCGTCAGCGGTACGTGAACAGCCATCTGGTCACCATCGAAGTCGGCGTTATATGCCGCACAAACCAGCGGGTGTAGCTGGATAGCTTTACCTTCGATCAGTACCGGCTCAAATGCCTGGATACCCAGACGGTGCAGAGTCGGTGCACGGTTCAGCAGTACCGGGTGTTCGCGGATAACTTCGTCCAGGATATCCCAAACGACAGCTTCTTCACGTTCAACCATTTTCTTAGCAGCTTTGATGGTGGTAGCAAGACCACGCAGTTCCAGCTTGCCGTAGATGAACGGTTTGAACAGCTCCAGCGCCATTTTCTTCGGCAGACCGCACTGATGCAGACGCAGGTATGGACCTACGGTGATTACAGAACGACCGGAGTAGTCAACACGTTTACCGAGCAGGTTCTGACGGAAACGACCCTGTTTACCTTTGATCATGTCGGCCAAAGATTTCAGAGGACGCTTGTTAGAACCGGTGATCGCACGACCGCGACGACCGTTATCCAGCAGGGCATCAACCGCTTCCTGCAGCATACGTTTTTCGTTACGTACGATGATGTCCGGCGCTGCCAGATCCAGCAGACGTTTCAGACGGTTGTTACGGTTAATGACGCGACGATACAGATCGTTCAGGTCAGAAGTCGCGAAACGACCACCATCCAGCGGAACCAGCGGACGCAGATCTGGCGGCAGAACCGGCAGAACGGTCAGGATCATCCACTCTGGCTTGTTACCAGACTGAACGAATGCTTCCAGCAGTTTGATACGCTTGGTCAGTTTTTTACGCTTGGTTTCGGAGTTGGTTTCGTTCAGCTCTTCACGCAGAGTTTCACACTCTTGCTCCAGATCCATGCTCTTCAGCAGTGCCTGAATAGCTTCCGCACCCATCTTCGCGTCGAATTCATCACCGAACTCTTCCAGCGCATCCAGATACTGTTCTTCAGTCAGGATCTGTTGACGTTCCAGGTTGGTCATACCGCCTTCGATAACAACATAGGATTCGAAGTACAGTACGCGTTCGATATCACGCAGCGGCATATCGAGCAGCAGACCGATACGGGACGGCAGCGATTTCAGGAACCAAATGTGCGCAGTCGGAGAAGCCAGCTCGATGTGACCCATACGCTCACGGCGTACTTTAGTCTGGGTCACTTCAACGCCGCACTTCTCACAGATGACGCCGCGGTGTTTCAGGCGCTTGTACTTACCGCACAGGCACTCGTAATCTTTTACCGGCCCAAAGATACGGGCGCAGAAAAGGCCGTCACGTTCTGGTTTGAACGTACGGTAGTTGATGGTTTCCGGCTTTTTAACTTCACCGAAAGACCATGAACGGATCATGTCTGGCGAAGCCAGAGCAATTTTGATCGCATCAAACTCTTCGGTTTTAGTCTGCGCTTTCAGAAACTTTAATAAATCTTTCACGGATTTGCTCCCGTCGGAGTTAGCACAATCCGCTGCCGGGTTTTACCCCGACAGCAGTGACCTGTTTGAGCGAGAATTACTCGTCTTCCAGTTCGATGTTGATACCCAGCGAACGAATCTCTTTCAACAATACGTTGAAGGATTCTGGCATGCCCGGTTCCATCTGATGGTTGCCGTCCACGATGTTCTTATACATCTTGGTACGACCGTTCACGTCATCAGACTTAACGGTGAGCATTTCCTGCAGGGTGTATGCCGCGCCGTATGCTTCCAGCGCCCACACTTCCATCTCCCCGAAACGCTGACCACCGAACTGTGCCTTACCACCCAGCGGCTGCTGAGTAACCAGGCTGTAAGAACCGGTAGAACGCGCGTGCATCTTGTCGTCGACCAGGTGGTTCAGTTTCAGCATGTACATGTAACCTACGGTTACCGGGCGTTCGAACTGTTCACCAGTGCGGCCGTCGTACAGGGTGATCTGACCAGAAGTCGGCAGGTCGCCAAGTTTCAGAAGCTCTTTAATTTCCGCTTCTTTCGCACCGTCGAATACCGGCGTTGCGATCGGCATACCTTTGCGCAGGTTTTCAGCCAGGCGCATCACTTCTTCATCGCTGAAGGTACTCAGGTCAACTTTCTGACGAACGTCAGCGCCCAGATCGTAGGCACGCTGGATGAACTCGCGCAGTTTCGCGACTTCCTGCTGCTGTTTCAGCATGGCATTGATCTTGTCACCGATACCTTTAGCAGCCATACCCAGGTGGGTTTCCAGAATCTGACCGATGTTCATACGAGACGGTACGCCCAGCGGGTTCAGTACGATGTCTACCGGCGTACCGTTTTCATCGTAAGGCATATCTTCGATCGGGTTGATCTTAGAAATTACACCCTTGTTACCGTGACGACCTGCCATCTTGTCACCAGGCTGGATACGGCGTTTAACCGCCAGATATACCTTAACAATCTTCAGCACGCCCGGTGCCAGATCGTCACCCTGGGTGATTTTGCGGCGTTTCGCTTCGAGTTTCTTCTCGAACTCGTGTTTCAGTTCGTCATACTGCTCAGCCAGTTGTTCTAGCTGATTTTGTTTCTCTTCGTCGGTCAGGCCCAGTTCCAGCCAGCGATCGCGCGGCAGTTTGTCGAGCTTCTCAGCTTCAACACCACCGGCTACCAGCACAGCTCGGATACGGCTGAACAGACCCGCTTCGAGGATCTGCAGTTCTTCAGACAGGTCTTTCTTCGCCTGTTTGAGCTGCATTTCTTCGATTTCCAGCGCACGTTTGTCTTTTTCTACGCCATCGCGAGTAAAGACCTGAACGTCGATAACCGTACCGGATACACCGTTTGGTACACGTAGAGAAGAGTCTTTAACGTCAGACGCTTTCTCACCGAAGATCGCACGCAACAGTTTCTCTTCTGGGGTCAGTTGGGTTTCACCTTTCGGCGTTACCTTACCAACCAGAATGTCGCCACCGGTCACTTCCGCACCAATGTAAACGATACCGGATTCATCCAGTTTGGAGAGCGCAGCTTCACCCACGTTCGGGATATCAGCGGTGATCTCTTCTGGCCCCAGCTTGGTGTCACGAGACACACACGCCAGCTCCTGGATGTGGATGGTGGTGAAACGGTCTTCCTGAACAACACGCTCGGAGACGAGGATGGAGTCTTCGAAGTTGTAACCATTCCACGGCATGAACGCTACGCGCATGTTCTGACCGAGCGCCAGTTCACCGAGGTCGGTGGACGGGCCATCAGCCAGCACATCACCACGCTCAACCGGCTCACCCAGAGACACGCAAGGCATCTGGTTGATACAGGTGTTCTGGTTAGAACGGGTGTATTTGGTCAGGTTGTAGATGTCGATACCTGCTTCGCCCGGGTACATCTCGTCTTCGTTAACTTTGATAACGATACGGGAAGCATCCACGTACTGAACGACACCACCACGTTTAGCAACCGCAGTTACACCGGAGTCAACGGCAACAGCACGTTCCATACCAGTACCAACCAGCGGCTTATCAGCACGCAGAGTCGGAACGGCCTGACGTTGCATGTTCGCACCCATCAATGCACGGTTGGCGTCATCGTGTTCAAGGAACGGGATCAGGGACGCACCGACGGATACCACCTGCTGGGTGGATACGTCCATGTAGTCAACCTGGTCGCGGCTGAACAAGCTGGATTCGCCTTTGCTACGGCAGGTTACCAGATCTTCTACGAAGTGGCCTTCTTCATCCAGGTTGGAGTTCGCCTGGGCGATAACGTAGTTGCCTTCTTCGATAGCAGACAGGTAGTGAATTTCGTCAGTTACAACACCGTCGGTTACTTTACGATACGGAGTCTCAAGGAAGCCGTATTCGTTAGTCTGTGCGTACACGGACAGGGAGTTGATCAGACCGATGTTCGGACCTTCAGGGGTTTCGATTGGACATACGCGACCGTAGTGAGTCGGGTGTACGTCTCGAACCTCGAAGCCTGCGCGTTCACGGGTCAGACCGCCTGGGCCGAGTGCGGAGATACGACGTTTGTGCGTAATCTCAGACAGTGGGTTGTTCTGGTCCATAAACTGAGACAACTGACTGGAACCAAAGAACTCTTTCACTGCTGCAGAAATCGGCTTGGCGTTGATCATGTCCTGAGGCATCAGGGTATCCAGATCGCCCAGAGACAGACGCTCTTTCACCGCACGCTCTACACGTACCAGGCCAACGCGGAACTGGTTTTCCGCCATTTCGCCAACAGAACGGATACGACGGTTGCCGAGGTGGTCGATATCATCGACTTCGCCTTTACCGTTACGGATATCAATGAGCTTTTTCATAACATCAATGATGTCGTCTTTGCTCAGGATACCAGAACCTTCAATTTCTTCACGCAGCAGAGAACGGTTGAACTTCATACGACCAACCGCAGACAGGTCATAGCGGTCTTCGGAGAAGAACAGATTCTCAAACAGGCTTTCAGCGGCTTCACGAGTCGGCGGCTCGCCAGGACGCATCATACGGTAGATTTCTACCAGTGCGCTCAGACGGTCATTAGTTGGGTCGACACGTAAGGTTTCAGAGATATACGGGCCGTGATCCAGATCGTTGGTGAACAGCGTTTCGATACGCTTGTGACCAGACTGGCTCAGCTTAGCCAGCAGATCCAGGCTCAGCTCCATGTTCGCTGCGCAGATCAGCTCGCCGGTAGACTCATCAATATAGTCTTTAGCAACTACTTTACCTGCGATGTACTCAACCGGGACTTCGATCAGTTTTACGTCGTCTTTTTCCAGTTGGCGAATGTGGCGCGCAGTAATACGGCGGCCTTTTTCTACGTACACTTTACCGTTAGCTTCGATGTCAAAAGATGCGGTTTCACCACGCAGGCGTTCCGGCACCAGTTCCATCTGCAGCTTGTTATCACGGATTTCGAAAATAACTTTTTCGAAGAACAGGTCGAGGATCTGTTCAGTGGTGTAGTTCAGGGCACGCAGAATGATGGTCGCAGGCAGTTTACGGCGACGGTCGATACGTACGAACAGGTTGTCTTTCGGATCGAATTCGAAGTCCAGCCAGGAACCACGGTAAGGAATAATACGCGCGTTATACAGTACTTTACCCGAAGAGTGGGTTTTACCTTTGTCGGAGTCGAAGAAGACGCCCGGACTACGGTGCAACTGGGAAACGATAACACGCTCAGTACCATTGATAACAAAAGTACCGTTGTCAGTCATGAGCGGAATTTCGCCCATGTAGACTTCTTGTTCTTTAATGTCTTTTACGGTGCCTTCCGGCGCTTCGCGCTCATAGATCACCAGACGCAGTTTAACGCGCAGCGGTGCGGAATAGGTCACGCCACGGATTTGACATTCCTGGACGTCAAACACCGGTTCGCCAAGGCGGTAGCTGACGTATTGCAGCTCGGAATTACCGCTGTAGCTCTGAATCGGGAACACGGAACGGAAAGCAGCTTCCAGACCATACTGCCCTTCAGGATCTTGCTCGATAAATTTCTGAAACGAGTCAAGCTGGATAGAAAGGAGATAAGGCACATCCAGAACTTGTGGACGTTTACCAAAATCCTTACGAATACGTTTTTTCTCGGTATAGGAGTAAACCATAGGGTTCCTCAGCTCGCTGACAAGTCGACCCATCTGTCCATTGAGCGGACAGTTTGTGCAACACTATTTTGTTGACCGGAAAATGGATACTTTCCGCAATGCCTGTTGCTATCACGCTTAAACCATTTCATTGCGATTTACACAGAGCGGACGCTCTGTCGCAGTATATTAAGTCGTCGATAGAAACAAGCATTGAAAGGCACAGCAGTAGTCAAACAGTGTGAAACGCTACTGGCGCCTTACAGCGCAAAAAGGCTGGTGACTAAAAAGTCACCAGCCATCAGCCTGATTCCTCAGGCTGCAACCGGAAGGGTTGGCTTATTTAACTTCAACTTCAGCGCCAGCTTCTTCCAGAGCTTTTTTCAGTGCTTCAGCGTCATCTTTGCTCACGCCTTCTTTCAGAGCAGCCGGAGCAGATTCTACCAGGTCTTTAGCTTCTTTCAGACCCAGGCCAGTTGCGCCACGTACTGCTTTGATAACAGCAACTTTGTTAGCGCCAGCAGCTTTCAGAATTACGTCGAATTCAGTTTTTTCTTCAGCAGCTTCAACCGGGCCAGCAGCTACAGCTACAGCAGCAGCAGCGGAAACACCGAATTTTTCTTCCATTGCAGAGATCAGTTCTACAACGTCCATTACAGACATAGCTGCAACTGCTTCAATGATTTGATCTTTAGTGATAGACATTTAAATTGTTCCTGAATATCAGAATAAGTTTATACGTAAGCGAATGCGTTAAACAGATAACTGCGATTAAGCAGCTTCTTTCGCATCGCGTACAGCAGCCAGAGTACGAACCAGTTTGCCAGCCGAAGCTTCTTTCATGGTTGCCATCAGGCGTGCAATTGCTTCTTCGTAGGTCGGCAGAGTTGCCAGGCGGTCGATCTGAGACGCCGGGATCAGCTCACCTTCAAAGGCAGCGGCTTTGACCTCAAATTTTGCATTCGCTTTCGCGAACTCTTTGAACAGACGAGCAGCAGCGCCCGGGTGTTCCATAGAGTATGCAATAAGGGTCGGACCAACAAACGCATCTTTCAGGCACTCGAACGGAGTACCTTCAACAGCACGACGCAGCAGGGTGTTACGAACAACACGCATGTATACGCCAGCTTCGCGACCTGCTTTACGCAGTTCAGTCATTTTATCTACAGTTACGCCACGGGAATCCGCAACTACTGCAGACAGCGCGCCTTTGGCTACTTCGCTGACTTCAGCAACAATCGCTTGTTTGTCTTGAAGATTTAAAGCCATTAGCTTTGCTCCTGGATGTTTGCCAGAGAAAATCTCTGGAACTCACTTCACTCCTCCAAACGGAGAGAGCGTCTTAATTACGGTGAGCAGAAACAAGCCAGAATATAAAAGAATAATCTTAGCGTTCTGTCACCGTCTACGCAGGGTATTAAGTCTCTTACGAAACACCTGCGGTCTTCGACGGAGGCCTGGATTAGGCCAGGCTCCAACGAACAAATCTTTTTAGCCGCTAACTTTCGTTAACGTACGTGGGGGTAAGATTGTAGACAAAATCACCGCCCACGTAAAGGCATTAGTTTGCAGAAGCGCTCAGGCCAGCCTGGTCAACTGCAACACCTGCACCCATGGTGGTGGAGATGCTAACTTTCTTGATGTACACGCCTTTCGCCTGAGTAGGTTTTGCTTTTTTCAGCGCAACCAGCAGAGCTTCCAGGTTTTCTTTCAGTTTGTCAGCGTCAAAGTCCACTTTACCGATGGTGGTGTGGATGATGCCGTTTTTGTCGTTACGGTAACGGATCTGGCCAGCTTTAGCGTTTTTAACCGCTTCAGCTACGTTCGGCGTTACAGTACCCACTTTCGGGTTTGGCATCAGGCCGCGCGGACCCAGAACCTGGCCCAGTTGGCCAACAACGCGCATTGCATCCGGAGAAGCAATAACAACGTCAAAGTTCATTTCGCCTTTCTTGATCTGATCAGCCAGATCTTCCATACCTACCAGCTCAGCGCCTGCAGCTTTAGCAGCTTCAGCATTTGCGCCCTGGGTAAATACGGCTACGCGAACGGAACGGCCAGTACCGTGCGGCAGTACAGTTGCGCCACGTACGTTCTGGTCAGATTTACGAGCGTCGATGCCGAGGTTAACAGCAACGTCCACGCTTTCTACGAATTTAGCAGTCGCCAGCTCTTTCAGCAGAGCGATAGCTTCGTTGATGTCGTACTGTTTGGTCGCATCAACTTTCTCGCGGATAACACGCATGCGCTTGGTCAGTTTAGCCATTTCTTAGTCCTCCACTACCAGGCCCATGGAACGTGCAGTACCTTCGATGGAGCGAGTCATCGCTTCAATGTCGGCACCGGTCATGTCGGCAGCTTTGGTCTGCGCGATTTCCTGCAACTGAGCGCGGGAAATTTTACCCACTTTGTCTTTGTTCGGCTTACCGGAACCAGACTTGATACCAGCCGCTTTTTTCAGCAGAACTGCTGCCGGCGGAGTCTTGGTAACGAAAGTGAAAGAACGGTCAGCGTAAACGGTGATAACTACCGGAATCGGCAGACCTTTTTCGATGGAATCAGTTTTTGCGTTGAACGCTTTGCAGAATTCCATGATGTTTACGCCCTGCTGACCCAGAGCCGGACCTACTGGCGGACTCGGGTTAGCCATACCAGCCGCAACCTGCAGCTTGACATAGGCTTGTACTTTCTTAGCCATTATAAATTCCTCAAGTTGGGTAATAGCGCCTCAGAGAGGCTCCCCGTGATATAAAAAATCGTTTTACGGGCAAGGCCCATAAAAACAAAAGGCGCGAAATTGTATTCCAATCTCGCGCCTTGTGCAACGATTTAATCGCCGCTTTTTTGATCGCTGTGTTAGGCTTTTTCAACCTGGCTGAAGTCCAGTTCTACCGGGGTCGCACGACCAAAGATAGAAACAGAGACTTTCAGACGAGACTTCTCGTAATCAACCTCTTCAACGACACCGTTGAAGTCAGCGAACGGACCATCATTAACACGAACCATTTCACCTGGTTCAAACAGCGTTTTCGGACGCGGCTTATCACCAACCTGCTGCAGGCGGTTCATAATCGCATCGACTTCTTTATCGCTGATTGGCGCCGGACGATCGGAAGTACCGCCGATGAAGCCCATCACACGCGGTACGCTGCGCACCAGGTGCCAGCTCGCATCGTTCATCACCATCTGAACGAGGACGTAGCCAGGGAAGAATTTGCGTTCGCTTTTGCGACGCTGACCGCCACGGATCTCAACGACTTCTTCAGTCGGGACCATGACTTCGCCAAACAACTCTTCCATGTTGTGTAATTTGATATGCTCACGCAGCGATGTTGCTACGCGGCCTTCAAAACCGGAAAACGCCTGAACGACGTACCAGCGCTTTTTAGGAGCTTCAGACATCTCAGAACCTCAGGCCAGTGATAAAGGATACCAGGCGAACCAGAATACCATCCAGTCCCCACAGGATCAGTGACATTACTGCGGTAACCGCAGCCACAATCAGCGTGGTGTGCAATGTTTCCTGGCGAGTCGGCCAAATGACCTTACGGACTTCGGTACGCGCTTCACGGGCAAAAGCAACGGTTGCTTTACCTTTTGTCGTTAACAGCGCGACACCACCCGCTGCAGCAATCAGAATTACTACGGCCAGCGCACGCAGCGGCAGCATAATGTCGCGATAAAGGTAATTGCCGACAATTGCCACCAGGAGCAATGCCACCACAACGACCCACTTCATCGCTTCCAGGCCGCGCCCGCTTCCTTGAGCTTCGGTATTCGCACTCATAAACCAACCTGTCAGAAGTATTCTACAAACATTTTCACCCCGCGATCGCGAGGCAAACCAAATCGAAACGCGTATTCGCTTTTCGGATTATACGCCCTCAACAGAGCCTGTCTCAGCAATGATTATGACAAAGAAAATCACTGATGAGCCAGGTTCTGGTACGAAAGCGTGCAAAAAGGGCATCAAATGATGCCCTTTTATTGCGCATTGCGTCAAATGTTATCGGCAATTAGCTCAGAACTTTAGCTACAACGCCCGCGCCAACGGTACGGCCGCCTTCACGGATTGCGAAACGCAGACCGTC
>NZ_PTSR01000034.1:0-30217 GCF_002965345.1 Escherichia sp. MOD1-EC5950 | reverse complement strand
CTACATACGGGCGCAAACATAAAAATATGTGCGGACTCGTAGGCCTGATAAGACGCGACAGCGGCGCATCAGGCACCGAACGCCGGATGCGGCGTAAAAGCCTTATCCGGCCTACATATGGGCGCAAACATAAAAATATGTGCGGACTCGTAGTCTCGTAGGCCTGATAAGACGCGACAGCGGCGCATCAGGCACCAAACGCCGGAGCCTCATTTATGCTTTGGTGACAACTGCTTCACAATCATCGCCGCAATGCCAATCCCGTGCTGCTGCGCCAGGGTGTTACACAACTCATCATCATAAAACCCCTGCATCATGCGCACCGAATCGCTGTTAAACGGGTTATCTTTCGAATCGAAAAGCTCATTGGTTTTTCGCATCTCTTTCAGCATGTTGCGTAAAAAGATCGCCTCAAACTGTTCCGCGGCCTGCTTGATGTCATTGGCCTGAACCTTCGGCCCCATTAATACGTCGCTGCCGTCAATCCCGCCGCTGGCGTTCACTTTCATCAGATCACCTCCAGGTCGGCATCCAGCGCGCCCGCTTCATGCAGCGCCTGCAAAATCGACATAATATCGTCCGGCGTTGCGCCTAAGCTGTTCAACGCATTGACCAGCGTTTTCAGGCTGCTGGACTCCGGCAAACTGACTACGCCTGGACGCGCATGATTCACCGCGATATTGCTTTGCGGCGTGACCGCCGTGCGCCCGCCCGCAAGGGCGTTCGGCTGGCTGACGTTGCTGGTTTCGTTAATCGAGACGGTCAAACTACCGTGCGACACCGCCGCCGCATGCAGCGCGATGCCATCGCCCATCACCACCGTGCCGGTACGTGAGTTAAACACCACGCGGGCGCGGACTTTCTCCGCCTGCACTTGCACATCGTCCAGTTGCGACATAAACGCCACCCGCGCGCCGGGGCTGGTGGGCGCGCGCACGGTAACGTTGGTAGAACTCTGCGCGGTGGCGATGCCGCCAAACGAGGCGTTGATCGCCGCCGCAATGTTGTTGGCGTCTTTAAACGACGGACGTTTCAGGTTGAGGGTGATGGTGTCGCCCATCTGAAAATCGCTGGGGATCTCGCGTTCTACCGTCGCGCCGTTGGGAATTAACCCGGCGGTTGGTGTGTTAACCGTCACGCTCGAGCCGCTGGCTCCGGTGGCGTTCATCCCGCCCACCACCACGCTGCCCTGCGCCAGGGCATAAACTTCGCCATCCGCGCCGTGCAATTGGGTCAGCAGCAAGGTGCCGCCACGAATACTTTTCGCATCACCAATCGACGAAACGGTGACATCAATGGTCTGCCCGCGCGAGTACATCGGCGGCAGCGTGGCGCTCACCGCCACCGCCGCGACGTTTTTCACCTTCGGGTCGATTTTATTCGGCAGTTGCACGCCAAACTGGCGCAGCATATTGGTGATGGTCTGGTTGGTGAATTTGACTTGGTTTTTATCACCGGTGCCGTCGAGGCCGACCACCAGGCTGTAGCCGACCAGTTGGTTTTCACGCACGCCCTGTACGTTGACCAGCGACTCCAGCGATTGCGCCAGCGCCACGCCGGGCAGCGCCAGGCTTATGGCGAGAACCACGGTCTTGATCCAGTTTTGCATTGCACTCTCCGGCATTAAATCGGGAACAGAGGATGGTTAAACAGCCGCGTCAGCCAGCCTGCAGCGTTGGCGTCGCTTAACGCGCCGCGTCCGGCATAGGAGATGCGAGCGTCGGCAATCCGCTGGGAGGAAACCGAGTTGTCGTTCTGGATGTCGTCGGCGCGCACCAGGCCGCTTAAACGGATGTATTCATCACCCTGGTTGAGGGTGAGCCATTTCTCGCCGCGAATTTCCAGAATACCGTTGGGCTGCACCGCATGGATAGAAACGGTGATCTCTCCGCGCAGGCTGTTCTGCTGCTGGGAAGTGGCGCTGCCGTCAAAGTCGCGATTGGCGTCGATGGAGCCGGAAAGCTTATCTTTGGTGTGACCAAAAATCGTCGGCGCACCAATATCAACGGTGTTGTTTTTGCCGAAGTTGGTTTTCGCCTGTTTGCTCGACTGGGTAGATTCTTCGAGGATCACCGTCAGAATATCGCCCACGCGATAAGCCCGCCGATCGGCGGTGAGCGACCAGTTGTAGCCCGTTTCAAACACGCCTCCGGCACGCCCGTCAGCCGGGAGCGGCGCTTCGGTTTTCGGTGGTGCAAAGTATGCGTCGTCTTTTTTGACCAGAATGGCCTGCGATTCACACCCGCTAAGCAGGGGAAGCAGCGCCACCAGCCAGAGATAATTTTTCACGTTCTGCCTGTTTAAAATACAAAGAGTTATGAGCCCTGGTAGGTCGGATAAGACGCGTCAGCGTCGCATCCGACATTTCGCCTTACAACGTCTGGCTGATGTACTGCAGCATATCGTCCGCCGCCGAGACCATTTTGGCGTTCATCTCGTAAGCGCGTTGCACCGTAATCATCGCCACCATTTCGTTGACGATATCCACGTTCGAGCCTTCCAGCGCGTTGTCCTGCAAGGTGCCCAGCCCATCTTCGCCCGGCACGCCCTCGGTCGGCTGACCGCTGGCGGCGGTTTCCAGATACAGGTTGTCACCTTCGGCGGAAAGCCCTGCGGGGTTGGCGAAGTTCACCAGTGTCAGTTGCCCTAACTCAGTCACATCGCTGTCGCCGGGTAAGATCGCCGTCACCGTACCGTCCTCACCAAAAGCGACGTTGGTCGCCCCCGCCGGGACGTCGATTTCTGGCTGCAACGGCAAGCCCTGCGAATTGGTCAGCACGCCGTCGGCGTTCACCTGCAAGTTGCCATCGCGGGTATAGGCGATATCGCCGTTGGCCTTTTGCACTTGCAAAAATCCCTGCCCCATAATGGCGACATTCATCGCGTTGTCGGTGGTTTCGACGTTGCCTTCGGTGAAGGTTTTCTGAGTGCCGACAATGCGCACGCCGCTACCGAATTGCAGCCCGGTCGGCATGATGTTGTTCTGGTCGAGCATCGCGCCCGGCGCTTCCTGGGTCTGGTAGAACAGATCCTGAAACATCACCCGGTCACGCTTGAAGCCGGTGGTGTTAACGTTGGCGATGTTGTTGGCAATCGCGCTCATTTCAGCATCCTGCGCCGAGAGGCCGGTTTTGCTGATCCATAATGCTGCGTTCATGGTGGTAAATTCCGTGTTGTTTTTCTGCCGCCGATTGCCGGATGCGGCGTGAACGCCTTATCCGGCCTACGGTTTGGGCACAGGCTTGTAGGCCTGATAAGACGCAAAGCGTCGCATCAGGCACCGCCGCATAATTGCCGGATGCGGCGTAACGCCTTATCCGGCCTACGATGTGCGGTTACGAGCCGCGCAATAAGCGGTTGCCCGCGTCGCTGATATCTTCTGCGGTTTTCATCATCTTGATCTGCGCTTCAAACTGACGGTTCATGGCGATAGACGACATCATCTCGCTCACCGCCGAAACGTTGCTGCCCTCCAGAAAACCGCCGCTGACTTTGATGTTTTCATCGCGCTGAGCCAGAACGCCATCGGCAGTCACCAGCATCCCTTCGCCGTTTTTCGCCAGGTCAGCGACCGGAATATCCACCAGCTTCAGGCGGTCGATATCCATCGTCGCGGTCACATCGCCGTCATCGGGCGTCACCGAGAGCGTACCGTCGCTGCCAAACGAGGCGATGGCGTTCGGCGGCAGAATGATCGGCCCGTTATCTCCCAGCACCAGATTGCCGTCGATGGTCAGTTGCCCTTGGTCGTCCTGCTGGATGTTGCCGTTGCGGGTATAGACTTCGTTGCCGTTTTTATCCTGCACCGCAATGTAACCCGCGCCCTGAATCGCCACGTCCAGCGGGCGTTCGGTCTTCTCCGCCACACCCGTACTGTCGTTCACGCCGCTGGCCCCTTCCTGCGCCATATAGCGCGTGTCGAAGCCGCCGCCTTTCACCTTGTCGTTGGTCGCCATCGCCATGTCGGCACGAAAACCGTTGGTGTTGACGTTCGCCAGGTTGTTGGCGCTAATTTGCTGCTCGTACAAAGTCTGGGAAGCCCCGCTCAGGGCGGTATAAATCAAGCGATCCATTACATTGCCTGGAACAGCGCGTCATCGAGCTGCGTGCTGGTGGCGATAACTTTGGTGTTGGCCTGGTAGTTACGCTGGGCGGTCATCAGGTTGACCAGTTCGCTGGTGATATCGACGTTGGAGCTTTCGAGCACGCCCGACGACAGCGTGCCGCAGGTGCCGGAACCAGGAACGCCAATCAGCGGCGTACCCGATTCCCCGGTTTGTACCCACGCAGTGCCACTCACCGCCTCCAGACCGTTTTCATTCGGGAAGGTTGCCAGCACCACCTGCCCTTGCAACATGCGCTCGCCGTTGCTGTAGGTGGCGTAAACTTTGCCATCGTCATCGACCTGCACACCGTTTTGCGTTGCGGAGGCGTAGCCGTTGGCGGAATTGGTGGTGACCGAGAAGTCAGAGCCGTATTGCGTACAGGTGGAGTAATTGACGGTTAAATCGATGGGGGCGGCGGCATCGGTCTGAAACTCAATCGTCTGCGGCGTGGTGGGCGAGGTTAGTTTCCCGGTATTCGGGTCGAAGGTTAATGTCGTCGCCGGAACGCCAGTCTGCTGCTGACCATCGAAGGTATACTGCACTTCCCAGGTGTTATCGCTGGTTTTGGTGAAGTACTGGCATACCGAGTGTTCGTTACCCAATGAGTCATACACCGTGGTGGTGTAGCTGTCGGTATACGAGTTGCTGTTGGCCGGGTCGAACGGTACGGTGGTGCGATCGATAGCCGCGTCGCTGGCGTTGAAGTTGGCGGTAAAAGTCAGGCTGCTGCTGGCCTGCGCCGGAATATTGCCGGTTTTTATCTGGATATCGGTGACCGTGCCGGTTTGCAGGGTGCCGCTGTCATCGACCGGATAGCCCTGCAAGTAATCACCCGAGGCGTTAACGATATAGCCGTTTTTGTCGGTTTCAAACGAGCCGCCACGGGTATAAGAGATATTGCCCGCGCTGTCGCAGGTAACAAAAAAGCCGTCGTCGTTAATCGCCAGATCCAGCGCGTTACCGGTGGAGACCAGCGAACCACCGCGCGAAATACTCTGCGCCGTACCCGCCACGCTGACGCCCATTGCCTGGCTTCCGGCATACATGGCTGAAAACTGGGTGGTCATCGACTTATAGCCCACCGTTCCGGCATTGGCGATGTTGTTACTGATCCCGTCGAGCTGTTCGTTAACGGCATTCAGCCCCGTTGCGGCAATTTCATAACTCATTGTTTCTTCCTGTTAATTCAAATTTTTGACAGCGTGCCCGTTGTTTTGCCGGATGCGGCGTGAACGCCTTATCCGGCCTACATATGGGTGCAAACATAAAAATATGCGTGGACTCGTAGGCCTGATAAGACGCGCACGCGTCGCATCAGGCATCTTGCACCTAACGCCGGATGCGGCGTGAACGCCTTATCCGGCCTACAAAACCATGCAGATTCAATACATTGCAGTTTCATGTAGGCCTGATAAGCGAAGCGCATCAGGCAATTTGGCACCGGTCATCACGCTACATCACTGTCGGTATCGGGTACGCCAAACTGGCTAATCATGGTGAATGGCACTTCGCCCACGCCTGCAACGTTGAGCACCGGAGAGCTACCGTCGAGCGGGATGCGCACATCTTCCACTTCGCCGGAGACTTCAATCGGCACCTCTTCTTCCCCGGTGTTGGTCACCACTGAGACGTCGTAATCACCCGGCGGAATGCCGTAATCGGCGGGATTTACCGAGAAATCGACCTGGCCTGGCCCCACGGAAGAACTGCCCTCCGGGATCAGCGAGACGGTGTAGTCATCGCCTGCGGCATCGGTAAAGTGGAGATCGGCGGTAGTACAGGCGTCGTCCAGCGTCGCGCGGCCGTTAATGGTCTGGTCGATCACCTGCAAGGCGGTGGTCTGCACCATAATGTCGTCACCCACCAGGTTGCCGAGCGCCATCACCTGAATATTGCTCATCAGCACCGCGTTGGTGTTGGCCTGCACGCTCATCTCTTCCATCATCGCCACCTGCGCCATCGACGAAAGCTGGTCGATATATTCGGTAGCGTCGGTCGGGTCAGTCGGGTCCTGGTTTTGGATCTCCGCGACAAACAGCGTCAGGAAAGTATCGACGGGCGAGCTATCGCTGCTGCTTTGCGTATCGCTGGCCGCCACGGTGTTGTTTTCCGCCGTGGCGGTCGGCTGCGGCGATTGCGCATTCAGCGCCAGGGTATTCATCAGGCTTCTCCCAGTTTCAGCAGGCTTTGCTGCATACTTTTCACGTTGTTGAGCACATCGACGTTGGTTTCAAAATCGCGCGAGGCCGACATCATGTCCGCCATCTGTTCCACCACGTTGACATCGGGATACCAGACATCACCGTTGGCGTCGGCCAGCGGCGAATGCGGCTCATAGTGTTTCACCGCCCCGCCGGTTTGCAGCACGTCCTGCACCTGTACGCTCGCACCGTCGATCGCGTGGCGATGCGTTCCCGCCAACAAACTGTGGTGATACACCGCGGCAAACACCGGGCTACGCGCTTTATACGCCTGCGCCTCGCTGCTGGCGGGTGCATTGGCATTCGCCAGGTTACTGGCAACGGTATTCAGACGCAGCGTTTGCGCCGTCATCGCTGAGCCAGAAATCTGATAGATATCAGTAAAAGACATGCTTATTTCCCTTCAATGGCCTCTCTGATGCCGCTGATTTGCAGATTCAGAAAGGTCAGACTGCTTTGATAATCCATACTATTTTGTGAGAACCGCGCCTGTTCGCTGTTCAGTTCCACGGTGTTGCCATCTTCCGACGGCTGCATCGGCACGCGGTACTGGACATCCACCGCCGCGTTATTTGCCCGTTGCATCTCCCTGGCAAAATCAATATCTTTAGCCTTGAAATTTGGCGTATCGACATTCGCCAGATTCGCAGTCAGTAGCTCGGTCCTCTCAAGACGTAACTTCACTGCCTGCGGATGCACTCCCAATGCTTGTTGAAAACTGATCCCCATTTCTTGCGTCACTCCTGCTTCAATCCGCATACGCTAAGCAATCGCCGTGCCATTTTTTAAGTGACTGAAGAGAAAGGGTTTATGAGTTTTCAATTTTGCGGGCGGAAGATGTTCTTCCTCCTGACGCTGGCCTTACCGGGCTACGCCGCCGTCCATCCCGTGCAACATAGCCCGCGGGAACAAGTCAACGCTCAGGTACTGAACGCCGCCAGCCAGCAGATTGAATCACTGGCGCAACAGCGGCAGTGGCATGACTATCGCTACACCTTTAACGTCTACATTCCCTCGCAGATTGCGACCGCCACGCCCTGTGCTACGACACCTGGCGTCACACTGACTTCGCCTGCAGACATCGCCCTCAACCGGATGAACTTCACCGTCAGTTGCCCACAAAACTGGCAGATGAACGTGGCGGTACGCCCGGATGTGCGGGTGCCGGTGGTGATGGCAAAGTCAGTGATTGCCCGCGACACGCCGCTTACGGCAAATGATGTGGAGTTGAAGCCCTACAACGTCAGCGCCCAGCGGCGGGATGTGTTGATGGAGCTCAATGACGCAATTGGTTTAAGCAGTAAGCACGCGCTGCAACCGGGTAAACCGCTCACCAAAGAAGAGCTGGTTTCTCCAGTGCTGGTCGAGCGCGATCAGCCGGTGATGATTGTTTACCAGAGCGCGGGGATCACCGCCTCAATGCCCGGCGTGGCGCTGAAAAATGGCCGCAAAGGCGAGATGGTGAAAGTGCGCAATGCCAACAGCCAGCGGGTCATCAGCGCGAGGGTGGCGGAAAGCGGTGTGGTGACGACGGTAAGCGCGGAGTAATTTGCGCAGGCGATTAAAGTTTTGCCGCCTGTTAACCGCTTTACCAGAGTACCCCCCCCAAATACCAAGACGAGGTTACGATGAAAATCTCCCCGACGATGCCAGGCAATCGCCCGACAGCAACGTCTGCTGGCTCCAGCCAGCCGCGCAAAAGCACGGCAACCACCACCACGACGCTAAACGCCGACGACATTACCCAGGCGGGATTGCAGTCTGCCCAGCAAACGCTGAACGACCAGAACGAAAGCGATATCGACAGCGACAAAGTGGCGCAAATGCAGGCGATGCTGGCCTCCGGCAGCCTGCAAGTGGACACCGAACAGTTAGCCAGCGACATGCTGAGTTTTTTCCAGAACTAAGAGGCCGATGAAGTGAGTATCCGGTTACAACAGGTAAAAGCGCTGCTGCAGGGCATTCGCGACGACGACGCGCGGTATGATTGCCTGCGCGAACTGCTTCAGCGTCAGCGGATCTGCATGATTCGCCGCGCCAGCGAAGAGTTGCTGGCGGTAAACGATGAGATAACCCATCACTATGAGCAGTTACACAGCCATAGCCATCAGCGGCACTGCCTGCTGCAACTGCTGGGTGTCAGCGTCAATAGTGACGGTCTGGCGCAGGTTTTTGCCTGGCTTCCGGCGGTTCAAAAAGCGGCTGCACAGCAGTTGTGGCAACGCCTTGAGCAAAAGGCGGAACGCTGTAAAAGCTATAACGATAAAAACGGCGAGCTGTTAATTCGCCAGTATGAATTTATTCAGGCTTTTTTAGGTAGCGAAGCGGATTTTCTCTATCAGGGATAACGGCAATACCTTCCCCCATTGCGGAAACGGATTTTCCGCCAGATCCCCAATCCTCTGTTTTTGAATAAAAAAATTCCCGGCACGTTTATTGCACATCCTGCAAAGTAATAAAGACTGGAAGCCACCTATGAGTTTTATTGAATGTTATGAACCGGAGTATGTACGCAATTTTTTGGCGTGCCATCCCGCTTCGCCTTTATACGTCCGTAAGGTCTGGAAGAATGAGATTCGCCAGAGTCTGGCATTAACCGATATTGCCAGTTGTGAAGCGGTACTCAACGACTCCAGCGCCTTTGAATTACAGCTCACCTACCGCTCTGTGGAAGAAAGTGCCGCGGAGCTATCCGCGCGTGATGCGATAGTAAACCAGGTAATTTTAAGCACCCTTGCGCTGGCCGATTTAACACCAGAGCTTTCACTGTATGCCGTCGGGCTCCTGCTCTCCCGCGCCAGTAAAATGCCAGGCAGAGACGGCGACACGCTTGCCCGTTTGACGACGCTGCCGCAGGCGCTGGCCGACCATGCGCAAAAAGGTACGTTGCAGGCACAATTTGCCCGGCTACCATCAGTGCCACACATCGCGCGCCAACTGGTGACGCTGCTCGGTAATTTTGCTTTTGACTGGTCGATTCTACCGGAAAGCCCGCGCAAAGCCTCGCTGCCGTTGCAGGTGACTTTGCTGACGTTGCATGACGCCAACAGCGAAGCTCTGTTGCAACAGCAGTTACAGGCGCAGTGGCAAACCACCTGTCAGCAATATTTCACAGCTTCGCCCTGGATTTTGCGTAATTACCTGATCTACCGGGTTTACCACGATGCGATTGGCCAGGCTGACGGGGCGGATTATTTCCCGCTGGTGTGCGATTTTTATCTCATCCGCACGTTAATCAGTTTGTGGACGCTGGATGGTTCACCGTTGCGGCAGGAGGATATTTTCGCCCTCTTCGCGGTATTTGAACGCTGGCGAGCCAGCGAAAATGCGCTGCTGATTCGCCAACAAATTCAGGCTGAATGTTATGCAGATCCGCTGCTTTATGCGTTTTCACTGCTACCTTGCTAACGCTTTCAGGCCGGTTTTTCCCGGCCTTATCTACTTTGTAAACATATCATGCAAACCATCATCAAAACGCTCGCCACTCACCGCGAAAAACCATTTGTCAGCGTCGTTACGCCAACCTGGAACCGTGGCGCATTTCTGCCGTACCTGATTTACATGTACCGCTATCAGGATTACCCGGCAGACCGCCGCGAACTGGTCATCCTCGACGACTCCCCGCAAAGCCATCAACACATCATTGACCGCCTGACCAATGGTAAGCCGGACGCCTTCAACATTCGCTACATCCATCACCCGGAAAAACTGCCGCTGGGCAAAAAACGTAACATGCTCAACGCACTGGCGAACGGCGAATACATCCTCTGCATGGACGATGACGACTACTACCCGGCAGATAAAATCTCCTGGACTATCGCCATGATGCAAAAACATCGGGCGCTCATCTCCGGCTCCGACCAGATCCCTATCTGGTACAGCCATATCAACCGCATTTTCAAAAGCCGCAGCTTTGGCCCACATAACATCCTCAACGGCACCTTTTGCTATCACCGTAACTACCTGAAAAAGCACCGTTACAACGATGATTGCAATTTAGGCGAAGAGAAAAGTTTCACCAACAACTTCAGCGTAAACCCGCTACAACTGCCCGGCGAGCGCACCATTCTGTGTATCTCGCACAGCCACAACACCTTTGATAAAGACTTTATTCTCGCAGCCAGCACGCCGGTAAACGCGTTGCTTACGGATATCATCAGCGATCCGCTGTTACGCAATGCTTATATGAGTCTGCATAACGCCACTCATCATCAGGCGATCAACCATAAGGCTGTCGATCAGATCGTTCTGCTGAATCTGGATAAACGCCCGGATCGCATACAGCAGATCCATGAAGAACTGGCACTGCTGCATATTCCGCCCTCGAAGATCACCCGTCTTGCCGCCTGTGAAGATGAAAACGGTCAACGGGGCCGCTTTCAGTCACACTTGCAGGCGCTGCGCCTGGCGCAACAGCATGGCTGGCAAAACTACCTGCTGCTGGAAGATGACGCGGTTATTCTCAAGCAGGAGAAACATATTCAGGTGCTGAACACCCTGCTCGGGAGCCTTGGGAAAATCCCCTGGCAGGTGATGATCCTTGGCGGTGAGATTTCGCAAGGAACGATGCTAAAAAGTTTGCCTGGGCTGGTACACGCGCGGGACTGCCGCAAAGTGTGTGCTTATCTGGTGAACAGCCGTTACTACCCGCAACTGGCGCAGCAGATGAGCAACGATGAGCACTCGCTGGAAGCCTGCTGGCAGCCGATGCTACGCGCCGACAAATGGCTGGCCTGTTATCCGAGTATTTGTTATCAGCGACCGGGCTTTAGTGATATCGAGCAAAAAGTGACTGATAACATTAGTCACTATTTCAATAAATTGCCCGTAGCCACAAAGCCATCCGCGTTACCCATTGCCGACACCATTGGCTTTTTTATGGAAACCTCCTTCCACTACGCGCTCTACCGCCCAATCATCACTGCCCTGCAGGCGCTGGGGCAGAGTTGCACGCTGGTGATCAACGACCGCGTGTTTAAACCGTTTCTTGATGAAATGCTGGAGACGCTAAAAAACATCGACGATCCGCAGCTTAAAGGTATGCGCTTGTCTGAAATGCAGGCACACGGTCAGCGAGTGAAATGCCTGGTCAGCCCCTACCACACGCCCGCGCTCAATGGCCTGGCAGCGGTGAACGTCCGCGCTATGTACGGCTTAGCCAAAGAAACCTGGAATCACGCCGACTGGAACGGTTTTTATCAGCGCATTTTGTGTTACAGCCACTACAGCCAGCGGGCGCTGGAACATTTCGGCAATGCAAAAGTGGTTGGCAACCCGCGCTTCGACGCCTGGCATAACGGCACGTTCGACCGCACGTTGCCGGAAAATATCCAACCCGATTTTCGTAAACCTACGCTGCTCTACGCCCCAACGTTTGGCGCATTAAGCTCCCTGCCCCACTGGGCTGAAAAATTAGGGCGCTTAAGTGGCGATGTGAATTTGATTTGCAAACTGCACCACGGCACCTGCTCGCGCCCGGAAGAAGCGGCGTCGCTGGCACTGGCGCGCAGGCATTTAAAACAGCGCACCAACTCTGCCCGCCACACGCTGGCACTGTTGGCAAAGGCCGATTACGTGCTCACCGATAACAGCGGCTTTATTTTCGATGCTATCCACGTTGATAAGCGGGTGATCCTGCTCGACTTTCCGGGCATGACGGAACTGCTCGACGGCGAGAAAAGCTACTCCACACCGGAGAGTGCAGACCAGCGAATCCGCGAAGTATTGCCGGTGGCTCATGACATGGCAGAGCTGCGTTACTTATTGTCAGAAGCGTTTGACTGGGGTGCGGTGCAGGCGGGGCTTACGGAGATTCGCCATCACTATTGCGATGCGTTTATGGATGGCAAGGCCGGAGAACGGGCGGCACAGGTGATTGTGGAGGCGCTGGGCTAAACCGCGCAAGTGCCTGATGCGCTTCGCTTATCAGGCCTACGCCCCCTGCAATATAGTGAATTCGTGAGGATTTGTAGGCCGGATAAGGCGTTTACGCCGCATCCGGCACGAACAGCGCACTTATCTACCCTCTGATTTCATACCTACATCTTTAAGACTGGTGAATCGGTAAAAGTTGCACATTTTGGAGCCTGGGAATAGTTGTCTTTATGAATTCCGAAAAGCGCCCAACTTCCTTCTATAACCATTCTTTTTTACCTGTATTGGCAGCAACATACCTCACCCGTGATTTATCTGTAGTACTTCGCAGGTATCAACTATAACTTCATGCCTGTAAACGACTAAAACGGGAGGGCGGTAGCGTTTCTGATGTGATATGAACCCATTTTGCTAATCTATTAGTTGCCTGGATGCCCTGGGCCTCAAAAATATAGCCATAAGATAGATTTTTTGATGGAACCCGGAGTAAAGGAGTGGGAAACAAAATGATAGTTCAGGTGATGCATAAGAGGATTGGATAAATGGAAAAAGAAAAAATTATAGAGAAAAAACAATGGAATGGGATCCCCCCCGAATACACGGACAGATGGAGGGAAATTTATAATAATGTTGCTCCTGGAGAAGGGATGCATTTATCAACTGCTTGTCCAGTATGTGGTGATACGGAATTATATCGCTATTATTCTCTGGTAAAAACGCAACCACGCTTAATAGGAGGAATTATGTATAAAGGACCTGGAAGTTATTGGGAATGGTGTGATTCTTGTCGTTCCTATGAACATATGTCAGGATATGTACCAATATCCTGGGCTGTTGAGTTATCAGAAATAGATCATTCAAAATTAACCGCCATTCCAGATATAATTGATATTGCAAGACGTAAAAATCAACACTTCTCTTAAATATTATCTGAATACAGTTCTTCAAAATTCTACTCTGGTAGCGAGTTCAGGCTCCCCCTTGTCAACAAACACAGAATCACTCAAGAAAAATAACACATGAATCATACAAAAATAGTATCATCTCTCTTTGTTTTCATTCCTTTCGTACTACATGCAAGCGCTCCATGCTCCGACATACAATTATCTTCACAAGTTTTTCTCTGTTCTAAAGTGACATTTGAACACAGTGATAGTGAGCTGAATAATACTTACAAAAATCTTTTATCCATGATTCGTAAGGAATACAGTGCACAGCCAGATTTAGGTGTTGAGCATATTGAAAAAATAAAATCATCCCAAAGAGCATGGCTAAAATTTCGAGACAAAAATTGTGTAGCTTACTCATTCCAGAACGATGAAAAATCTCAAGCGTATGAGACGGCAATGTATTCTTGTAAAAATGACATGACACGTAAAAGAATTGAAGGGCTTAAAAGCATACTTACACAATAATGAATATATCCACAGGAACATTATCATGAGAAAAATAATATTTATACTCACACTAGTATCTAACTGCGTTACTGTTTGTGCAGCAACCGAATCAAACTGGCTTTCATCAGACTATGTTGTCATGACCAGTTTTCACGTTGAAGAAGTCACCAATCTAGCACATCCTGTTTGTACGTTGAATCTGGAAAGCAATAAGGATAAAGATAGTTATAACTATGTTGAAGGTGGAATTTGTCCCGCAGGCAAACCTACAGGAAAAGAAACCTGCGCGTACTCTGCGATCATCGAATTAAATCATAAGATTATTATCGCAAAGCAAGTATCATCAGGTAAAGATACGGCTATCTTTAAGAACAAAGATGTAACTATCATCACAAGAAAAATGTCAATTAACTCAGAAACCATAGATGATGAAGGCGAAGATGTTAAATACAGCATTACCATCAAGACAAAAGGCAATGAAAATACAATGAATATGTTTGGGTACTGTGGTATTTAAAATAGGTGAGAATACATAGCCAGACATTTATTATTGACAATCAAGATTTACCTCTATAACACGGAATTCTATATAACGTAATTTTTCCACTACATAATTCGTATTATATGTTCAATAACTGAAAGCAACTCTTGTCAATTAATAACTATTTTTGCATAGCTTATACGACAGAAAATTACTGGCGTCAGTCCTTTCGGGTTGCGGGCTTTCGTTATCTTACCCTGACTCTACTTTCAACATGATTAATAAATTCTTTTAGAGATAAAGTAAGTGAGATTAACTTTTATAATATTTTTTTGTTTTTTTATCGAAAATAGTTATGGTAGTGACCATCTTAAGATTATCTCTTTCAATGAAGTTACGTTTGAAGTCCCTGTTAATTGGTTCATTACTAAAAGCAAAGATTGTTTATCTATTAGCAAAGAATATAGAAATACAACTACATATATTAAAGTATGTGAATCCATATCACGTACGGGAAGCGACTTTTTCACAGTGAACAATGAAGGGCGATGGGAGGCGGCAAGCGAAGGCATTCCCGTATTAGCTGACATAAATGTTACGCCAGAATTTGTTGGCATGAGCGCAATTGTTTCATGCCGGATCAATGATGATTCTGGATATCATGTAGATCAATGTTTTCAGGCAGAGATAGCTTTACCAGAAAATCATTTTATTATTTTTACTGGCACAGGAAATTCAACCTTATTTATGATTTACAAGAATATATATGCATCACTTAAAGTAAAAGAACACGTTCTGAGGAGATAGCCCCTTATGATGGGATGACTCTCTTATTCATCTTTTTCAGCTTGCATAGAAAAACAAAAATACTATTTCAGAAACACTTCTGATAATCCATTTATTTTATTGCGTTAGTAAAAACATGAACAAAACATCACTCGCATTACTGTCTCTTATTATTTTTATTACTACTACCAGTACAATTGGTCAGAACAAAGCACTAACGCTACCATTAGATTCTACAAAAATAACACCATTTGCGATTTATTATAAAAACATCACCAACGGAATTACAGAACTCTCCTTATCTGAAAACCAAAAATCCCAAACAACACCTTTCAATCAGCAAGAAATCACCATCCCTGTCAAAGGCGATAATTTCCTCTCTCCCTGGGTTGCTAAAGATACTCGTTTTTACGAATTGGGTCAGTTTGAAGATAAAGATAATATCTTCAGACTTGTTATGTATAACACCATCGGTGAAAGTGACACTTCATTACTCAATATCCAACTGAATAGTTATGACAGAAAAGGCATCCTTTTAGATTCCCTGTTGCTTAGCACCTTCTTTGGTTACGAAGATATCATCCGTTTCTCACACTTTAAAATAAGCCCGGACTATACGATAGCGATAAATAACTATGTTATCCATCCTTACAAACCTGGTGAATATGGGATGACTCCACTCAAGAAGAGTCCACTACCTGAACTATATCTGCAAACAAGCTACAAAATAGTGAAAGGACGCTTTGAGTTAACACGCCGGAAAAAATTTAATACTAACTAAATAGTGATTAATTACCGACCCCTAATCACCTCAATGATCCCCGTCGTCGACACCGACGGCGTGCGGGGGAAATAGACCACCTCACAAATATACGCGAAGCTATCAAACTTCCCTGCCCAGTCGTCGCCCATCACCAAAATATCTGCACTGTGCCCCCGCAGATACTCCGCCTTTTGCTCCAGCGATTCCTCCAGAAATACGCCATCCACGCACGCCAGCCCGGCGATGATCGCCAAGCGGTCATCCTGATGGTAAACCGGTGCCCTGCCCTTTTTGGCGATATTCAAGGCGTCGGACGATACGCCGACCAGCAGCCTTTCGCCCAGCGTGCGGGCGCGTTGTAAAAGGCGCAGATGACCGACATGAAACACATCGAAAGTGCCGAAGGTGATGACCGTTTTCATGGCTACTCCGCTGATTTGCGCCGCAGCCAGCATTGAACTGCAATATCGTCCACCGCTTTTTGCGCTTTCGCGGTGGCGCTTTCTTGTTGCTCGCGGCGTTTGTCGTCCAGCGTCAGGGCTACCACTTTCTCTTCGCAGGCCGCCGCCGTCAGGTTTTTCTGCATTCGCATAGCTTTGATGTTAGCCAGCGTTTTTTCCTGCTCCTGCCAGGCAATCACCTTGCGCAAAGTGCCTTTATAGCCGCTGACGTTTTTCAGCGATTCCACCGACGCCGCCGCGCCCGCAGACGTTTTCTCCACAAGGTAGTCTAATGCTTTGATATTGTTGTCATAGCCCGCGCAAATCTGTTTTTGCTTTGCCAGCTCGACGGTTTTGTCTTTGACCGATTTATCCCGCAGGCGCTGCAACTGCGCCAGGGTGTCGATGATTTGTCGCATAGTTACTGTTCTGCCTTTTTGACACCAGGAAAGAGAATTTGCAGGCGGCTTTGCACCAGTTCGAGGGAGGCGGGTTCGCGCATCTCCTGGCGCAAAAATCGCTCGATTGCAGGGAACATTTTCACCGCTTTGTCGACGCTGGCGTCGGCACCTGCCACGTAGCCGCCGAGCGGGATCAAAGGTTTGATCTCCATATAGGCGGCGTAGTTTTGCTTTAACGCGCGGGCGGATTGCTGATGTTCCAGGCTGGTGACCTGGTTCATGCAGCGGCTGATCGACTGGCCGATATCAATGGCCGGATAGTGCCCCGCTTCCGCCAGTTTACGGGTCAATACGATATGCCCGTCCAGCACCGCGCGGGCGCAGTCAACGATCGGATCTTGCTGGTCGTCGCCTTCCGCCAGCACGGTGTAGATGGCGGTCATCGATCCTGCGCTTTCGCTGTTGCCTGCGCTCTCGACCAGTTTGGGGATCATGCCGAATGCCGATGGCGGATAGCCTTTGGTGGCGGGTGGTTCGCCGAGCGAGAGGGCGATTTCCCGCTGCGCCATCGCGTAGCGGGTCAGGGAATCCACCAGCAGTAAAACGTGATGCCCGCGGTCGCGAAACCAGGCGGCGATGGAGTGGCACAGTTCGGTGGCTTTCAGGCGCATCAGCGGCGATTCATCGGCAGGCGCGACAACAACGATAGACTTTGCCAGCCCGTCCGCGCCCAGTGAGTGGTCGATAAACTCTTTCACTTCGCGCCCACGCTCGCCAATCAACCCCACCACCACAATGTCGGCTTTGGTCTGGCGGGTGATCATTCCCAGCAGCACGCTTTTCCCGACGCCGCTGCCCGCCATCAGCCCGACGCGCTGGCCTTTGCCGATGGTCAGCAGGCCGTTGATCGCTTTCACGCCCACGTCTAACGGTTCGTCCACCGAACGGCGGGTTAAGGGGTTGACCGAGGGCGGCAGCGGCGGCAGAAGGTCGTTGCCGTTCAGGCGACCTTTGCCATCCAGCGGTTCGCCGAGGCCATTCACCACGCGGCCTAACCAGCTTTCGCCTATCAAAATATCGTGGGCTTTTTCTTCCGGGAAGACGCGCGCGCCCGCCATCAGGCCAACCGGCTGTTTAAACGGCATTAAGTAGGTGATGTCGCGATTAAAGCCCACGGCCTGCGCGTCGATAAGCGTGTGATTGGCGCTTTCGATGCGGCACAATTGCCCGGTCATTAGCGGGCAACCGACGCTCTCCAGCAGGATGCCGTTAAGGCGCACCAACCGCCCGGCGACGCGGGCTAATGGAATCGACTCCAGCGAGCGCAGGGCGTTATCGAAAGCGGAAAAATCACTCACTTTGCGACTCCGGCGTGAGTGTTTCTTGCAGCGCCGTCATGCACTGTTCCAGGCGGTGTTCGCAGCCGATATCCAGTTCGGATTTATCGGTGATCACCCGGCATTCCCCCGGCGGCAGATCCGGCGAAGGCATCAGCCCCCATTCGCTGACCTTTTCCGGCACCGCGTCGCGCAGGCGGTTAAACTCTTCCGTGCTCAGCATCACCTGTAATGTTTCCGGCATTGCCGGGAAGGCCGCCAGCGCCTCTTCCACCAGCGCCAGCAACTGCGTGGGTTGCAGCGCCAGTTCACAGCGGATCACCTGGCGGGTGACTTTTTCCACCAGTTGCAGCAAATCTTCCCGCTGTTTACGTTCGATATGGGCGAGGAAGTCGTTCACTTTACCGCTGATGGCTTCCAGCGGCTGCGCCGCCTCCACAAACTGTTTGCGCCCTTCCTGCTGCCCCGCAAGGCTGCCTTCGGTGTAGCCCTGGCGTCGCCCCTCGGCAAAACCTTGCTGATGACCTTCGCTAAAGCCCTGCTCCTGGCCTTCGGTCATTCCCTGCGCAAACCCTTTTTGCAGCCCTTCCTGAAAACCGTCCATCAACTGGCGCTGGTAATCGGCGGCGCTAATGCTGGCGGTGAGCGGTTCTCCGCTCACCGCACGCTGGCGCGGCGGGAAACGGTGCAGACGATAGCGCCCGCGCAGTGTTTCAATGGTCATGGGTTACTCCGCCGTCTGTTCCGCAAAGAGCTGTAGCTGAAACTCTCCAGCCTCTTCCAGTTCACGGGCAATGCCCATGATTTCGCGACGGATCTGTTCGATACGGCTGACCGGCACCGGCCCCAGACGCGCGGTGATCGCTTCCAGTTGCTGCACCTGACGTTTTGGCATTACCGCGTAAATTGAGCGACGCAGCAGGGCTTCGGTGCCTTTCAGCGCCACCGCCCAGTCCTCCATCGGCACTTCATCGAGCAGACGTCGGCGCACCTCTTCGTTCTGGCGGCTGAGGATAAAGAAGTCGTACATCTCATCCTGGAGCTGCTCCAGCACGTTTTCGTCACGCTCGCGCATCTGGTCGAGGATCACCTGCTGGTTGCCCTGGAAGCGGTTGACGATATCCGCCGCCTGTTTAATGCCTTTCACCTTCGAGCCATGTTCCGAAAGCACCGACAAGCCACGTTCGATCAGCCTGTCCAGTTCATCCACCACGTCGCGGTTGACGTCGTTGAGTTTCGCCACCCGGTAGAGAATTTCGTTTTGCACCGATTCGTTGAGATATGAAAGCACCGCTGCCGAGATTTCCGGCGTCAGAAATGCGAGGAACACCGCCTGCAATTGCAGATGTTCTTCGGAGATCAGCATCGCCAACTGGCGCGGTTCCACCCATTGCAGGCGCGCCATCCGCGAGCGGATCTCATCGCCATAGATACCGTTGATCACGCTGCTGGCAATCTCGGTGCCAAGCGCTTTGTTAAGAATGCCCTGCAACATGGCTCGTGATGCACCGTTGATGCCGCTCTGTTCGCGGAACTCATCAAAGAAGTTATTGATCACTTTGCGTGCCATGCTGGTTTTAACGCCAGAAAGCCGCGCCATGTTTTCGCTCAGGCGCACCACTTCTTCGCGGCTAAGCTTTTGCATCACCGTCGCCGCCGCCTCTTCGCCCAGACACAGCAGCAGGATCGCCGCCTGCTCCAGGTAGCTGTTGCTCTTATTTATTGTCAATTCGCTCATTGCTGGTAATCCATTGTCTGAGAACTTCGGCAACGCGATCGGTGTCGCTCATGGCCAGTTTTTGCAGGAACTCGAGTTTCACTTCGAGGCCGGAACTCTGCGGAGGCAGGCTGTCATCACCGGGCAGCGACGGCAGGTCGACGTTTTTGCGTTCTTCTTCCGGCGTGGCGATCCACGGTTCGCTGACGGCTTCCGGTTCTGGTGTGATAACCGGTGCTCGCACCGCCGTCAGGCGTTTCATCAGCGGGCGCACCACGAAGAACAGCAACAACAGCGCCAGCAGACCGCAGCCAATCAGACGCCCCCAGGCCAGCACGCTGTCATCTTTCCACAGCGGGATCACTGGTTCGACCGGCACCGCCTGCGGGACAAAGTTGAGCAGTGAAAGCGTCAGGTTATCCCCACGTTGCGCGTCAATACCGGCGGCATTGTTCAGCAACGCGGTAAGCTGCGTGGTCTGCTCCGGTTTCCAGTTTTTCAGCGCCGGGGCGTTTTGATTGAGTACCACCGCCACGTTAAGGCGTTTCACTGCAAAGCCGGGATGCTGGATATGCTGGACGCTGCGGTCGTAAGAGTAATCGCGCTTGCTTTCGCTGTGTTTGGATAACGCTTCCGGCGAGCGATTTTCTTCCGCGCCGTTGGTCATCTGATTCGCCGCAATCGGCGGACGGTTGCTGAGCGAACCGGGCACGCCCATCGCTACCTGATTGGCGTCGCTGTCCAGCACGCTCTCTTCGCGGTTGATTTTCGGCGCGTCGCCGTAGTGTTCCTGGGTTTCGTCGATGGTGCTGAGATCGAGATCCGGCATCACGCTGACGCGGAAGTTCCCGCTGCCGACCAGCGAATCCAGTACGTTCGCCACGCTGGCACGGGTTTTGTCCTGGATGTCTTTGAGGATCTGATCGTGTTTACGGGTAGCGGCAGAGACCGCCTCGCCTGCACCAATGCCGTCGGTCAGCAGATTTCCCGCCTGATCGACGACGCTAACTTTGCTGGCGTGCAGCCCCGGAATACTGCCGGACACCAGATGCACGATGGCGTTCACCTGGT
This sequence comes from Escherichia sp. MOD1-EC5950, assembly GCF_002965345.1. Taxonomy (NCBI): domain Bacteria; kingdom Pseudomonadati; phylum Pseudomonadota; class Gammaproteobacteria; order Enterobacterales; family Enterobacteriaceae; genus Escherichia; species Escherichia sp. MOD1-EC5950. Next base: position 9,643 of record NZ_PTSR01000034.1, on the reverse strand, counting down.
CCATATTCAGCTTCGCGCCGTAGTGCAGGCGCACCACCACCGAGGCGCTGTTTTGCGGCTCATCGCTGACCACAAACGAGCTTTCTTCGTTGAGCGCCAGATGCACCCGCGCGCTCTCCACCGCATCCAGCGACATAATGCTCTGTGCCAGTTCCCCTTCGAGACTGCGTTTGTAGCGCACGTTCTGCACGAACTGGCTGCTGCCGAGCACTTCGTCTTTGTCCATCAGCTCGTAGCCGCTGGGCAATATCGCCTGCACGCCTTTGGCGGCAAGGGTCATGCGCGTTTTCGACAGTTCATCTTCCGGCACCAGAATCTGCCCGCTCTGCGGGTCGATGCGGTAGCTGAGCTTTTCGCCGTCCAGCACGGTGACAATCTGCGACACGGGCAGATTTTCCTGACGTCCGTAGAGCGAGACGTAGCCGCGATTACCGGTCCACAGCACGCTGACAATAATCGCCGTCACCGCAACGGCAAGCCCCACGCCCGCCATCAACGCCCAGCGTTTGTTATCTGCAAGACGCAGTCGAAACGCCGGAAACGCCTGGGTCAACTTTTTGATCAGTTCATTCATAGTGTTAGATCGACATACTCATCAGATCGTTAAATCCGGTGGCGATTTTGTTGCGCACCTGCACCAGCGCGGAAAAAGAGAGCGACGCCTGCTGGCTGGCGATCATCGCCCCTGCGAGGTCATCACTTTTGCCCGTGTCGACAGCCGTTTGCTGCTGCTCCGCCACCTGCTGGAACTGGTCAACATGACCGAGCGCACCGGACATAATGCGGTTAAACGATACGTCCGGGTCGGTGGAACTGAAGGTCATGGCGGGCAGCACCGGTGCCTGGGCGTTGGCCTGCATCCGCTGCACGTCCTGCATGATTTGCGCCTGCATGGTGCTGTTGATATTAGTAATGCTCATTTTTAACTTCCTGGTCAGGAGAAAACTTCGATACCGTGCTTACGCATAGAGGCCAGTCGATAGCGCAGTGCGCGCGGGGTAATACCTAACAGGTCGGCAATCTTGCTGCGGTTGCCCTGATATTTACGCATCAGCTCAGCGATATATTGATATTGCGCGCTACGTCCGTGCTGGCCTAAATCGCGGGTTTCGGCAATGTGGACGGTGGGCTGAACAGGCCATTGCAGTTCTGTATTTTCGGTTACGTCTGTTTCTGGCAGACCTAGTGCGTCCGGGAAAATCACGCCGTCGCGATTTAAAATCATTCCCCGCTGAATGGCGTTTTCCAGTTGACGAACGTTACCGGGCCAGCGGTAATTCAGCAGCGCGCGGCGGGTGGACTCCGACAGGGTGATATTTTTCACCAGTACCGTGGCGTATTTTTTAATAAATGACTCTGCCAGCGGAATAATATCGTTCAGACGTTCACGTAGCGGCGGCATGGTAATAGGAATGACCGCCAGACGGTAATAGAGATCTTCACGAAAATGCCCGGCAGCGACTTCTTGTTCAAGGTTTTTATTGGTGCAGGCAATCAGGCGAAAATTGAGTTTAATTTGTCGGTTGCTGCCTAATCGCTCAACCTGTTGTTCCTGTAATACGCGTAATATTTTGGCCTGTAGCGCCAGCGGCATTTCACCAATTTCATCGAGTAATAAGGTGCCGTTATTCGCCAGTTCCATTTTTCCTGGCATGCTGGCAATTGCGCCGGTAAATGCGCCTTTGTCGTAGCCAAATAAGGTGGATTCCAGCATATTTTCCGGGATCGCCGCGCAATTCACGCCGATATAGGGCGCGTTTTCATTTTCACCAAAGGCTACGGTGTGAATATATTTCGCCACGCATTCTTTGCCCGCGCCGGTTTCGCCCTGAATCAGGACCGGTACGTTAAAGGTGGCGACACGCTTTGCCAGTGTAAAAGCGTTAATGCTGGAAGCGGCAGTTGCAATAAGTTCAGACATAGGGTGAACGATATAAGTAGCGACAGAAAACAGGATGTTCTGAAGCGTATCACCGGCGGGATTAACAAGTTCGAATTAAACGATAATAAAAATATTATTTGTTGATCAACAATGAGTTACATGTAACACCATGCCTGCACCCGAACGGTAGGCCGGATAAGGCGGTTACGTCGCATCCGGCAGTTGTGCGCCGACGCCTGATGCGACGCTGACGCGTCTTATCAGGCCTACAAGCCCGCGCCCGAACGGTAGGCCGGATAAGGCGGTTACGTCGCATCCGGCAATTGTGCACCGATGCCTGATGCGACGCTACGCGTCTTATCAGGCCTACACAGCCTGCACCCGAACGGTAGACCGGATAAGGCGTTTACGCCGCATCCGGCAGTTGTGCACCGATGCCTGATGCGACGCTACGCGTCTTATCAGGCCTACAAGCCCGCGCCCGAACGGTAGGCCGGATAAGGCGGTTACGCCGCATCCGGCAATTGTGCGCCGACGCCTGATGCGACGCTGCGCGTCTTATCAGGCCTACAAGCCCGCGCCCGAACGGTAGGCCGGATAAGGCGGTTACGCCGCATCCGGCAGTTGTGCACCGATGCCTGATGCGACGCTACGCGTCTTATCAGGCCTACAGCCTGCACCCGAACGGTAGGCCGGATAAGGCGGTTACGCCGCATCCGGCAGTCGTGCACCGACGCCTGATACGACGCTACGCGTCTTATCAGGCCTACAGTTTGTGCAATGTTTTATGACGATGCCTGATATCTCACCTATTAATAATTTAATTATTTTTTCATCCTATTAATAATTTGCCCCTTTCACGCCCCCTCTATTTAATACCTCACCTTGTGTCACTGCCGGAATTGCGTGCACAAAAACGCCCTTACCATTACAGCAGAGAAAGTAAGCCATGCTGAAGTACAGTAAAACGCCAGGCATCTTTAAATTAGAAGGTAATCGGCTCGGACGCCCCTACCATCGCCTGCCGACCCTGTTTACAGGTAATTTTGACGTGATTGATTCACATCTTGGCAGCTACTTTCTTAAAAAGCATCGCAGCAATATCACCTTAAAAAAGATTGGCTGCGAAATGGATATTATAAATAAAAACGCTGAGCTGATGGTTTCCCAGGTCGGGCATCTGGCGTTTGATATTGATCGCTCCTTATTGTTAATGCTGCTGGGCAATTTTTATGGTCTGGAGTCATCTCTCAAAGAGACGAACCCCCATCACGGGCTACCGACTAAAACCGAAACGCGATTAAAAAACCGACTCGCGCTGGATATCTGCACACTGATATTTAATCTGCAAACCTCCGGTATTGCGCTGAAATTAAAACTGGACAGCAGCACGGTAATTACCCACTGGGCGTACCAATTAACCTTTACCCTGGCGGGCGATGAAGAGAGCAGTTTTCGTATTTTGCTCGACGACGCCCACACCGATTTTATTTTAAATCTGATTCGCCACAGCGAGCACAGTAAACCGCAGCAGGTGGCGAAATCCGTTAATAAACCGGCATTGATTAAAGAAATCATCCGCTCCCTGCCGCTGACCCTGAACGTCAAAATTGCCGAGCTGTCGATAAATGTTGCGGATCTCTCGCAAATAAAAGCCGGGGATATTTTACCCATTTCTCTGGGAGAAACATTCCCGGTGGCGATTGGGCAATCTGAATTATTTAGCGCCCTGATTGTGGAAGACAAAGACAAACTGTTTTTGTCGGAGCTGGCAGGCAAAAATGAGAATAGCCATGAGTAAGCAAGAAGATATTTTAGCTGAGGATTTTGGCCTGACCGATGACGTTGCGCCTGTCGTGAAATCCGCTGATGCCGCAACGCGGGTCACCCGCCAGGAAGACCGCTTTTCCGACTCGATGACGCTGCTGAAACGCATTCCGGTGACCTTAACGCTGGAAGTATCGTCGGTGGAAATTATGTTAGCCGACCTGCTTAACATCGACGACGACACGGTGATTGAGCTGGATAAACTCGCCGGGGAGCCGCTGGATATCAAAGTAAACAATATCCTGCTGGGCAAAGCGGAAGTGGTGGTGGTCAACGAGAAGTATGGCCTGCGCGTGCTGGAGTTCAACACCCGCGACATCAACGAACTGGCACCATGAAACGCCGCACTCAACTGACGCTGGGCCTGGCGCTGCTGGCGCTCGCGCCGCTGGCAATCGCCCAGGGGGGCGATATTGCGCTGCTTAACGTGGTCACTCACGGCAACACTCAGGAGTACAGCGTCAAAATTCAGGTGCTGATTCTGATGACCCTCGTCGGTTTGCTGCCGACGATGGTGCTGATGATGACCTGCTTTACGCGCTTTATTATCGTGCTGTCGCTGCTGCGCCAGGCGCTGGGGCTGCAACAAACGCCGCCAAACCGCATTCTGATTGGCATTGCGCTCTCACTCACCATGCTGGTAATGCGGCCTATCTGGCTCAATATTTACGACCACGCGGTGGTGCCGTTTGAAAACGATCAGATTACCCTGACCGATGCCCTAAGCACCGCCGCGACGCCACTGAAACGCTTTATGCTGGCGCAAACCGACAAAAAAGCGATGGCGCAAATCATGACCATCGGCGGCGCAAAGGGCAATGCCGCCGACCAGGATCTCACGATTGTGGTGCCAGCCTATGTGTTGAGCGAGCTGAAAACCGCTTTCCAGATTGGCTTTATGATTTACATCCCATTTCTGGTTATCGACCTGATTGTCGCCAGCGTATTGATGGCGATGGGGATGATGATGCTGTCGCCGCTGATTGTTTCGCTGCCGTTTAAACTGATGCTGTTTGTGCTGATCGACGGCTGGTCGCAGACCATCGGCACGCTCACCACCAGCATTCGCGGGCTGGGGTTGGGCTGATTATGTTGACCGTAGACGTAGCCGCCGACATTGTCGCCAGCGGCATAAAAGTGGTGATTTTACTGGTTTCGGTACTGGTGGTGCCAAGCCTGCTGGTCGGCCTGCTGGTGAGCGTGTTCCAGGCGGTGACGCAGATTAATGAACAGACCCTGAGCTTTTTGCCGAGGCTGATTGTCACGCTGGTGGTGCTGGGGGTGTGCGGCAAATGGATGATTATCCAGTTGCATGATCTGTGCATTCACCTGTTTAGCCAGGCCGCGTTGCTGGTTCATTGAGATGCGCACAAGCGACGTTACACAACTGACGGATCTGGCGCTGGGGCTGTGGTTTCCCTTCGTGCGCATTATGGCGTTTCTGCGCTATGTGCCGGTGCTCGATAACAGCGCCCTGACCATGCGCGTGCGGATTATTTTGTCGCTGGCGCTGGCAATCATCATCACGCCGCTGATCCCGCATCCCATTCCCCATGATTTGCTATCGCTCAACAGTCTGATCCTGACGGTGGAGCAAATTTTATGGGGGATGTTGTTCGGGCTGATGTTTCAGTTTCTGTTTCTCGCGCTGCAACTCGCCGGGCAAATTCTCTCGTTCAATATGGGGATGAGCATGGCGGTGATGAACGACCCGAGCAGCGGCGCATCGACCACTGTGCTGGCGGAGCTTATCAACGTCTACGCGATCCTGCTGTTTTTTGCCATGGATGGGCATCTGCTGCTGGTGAGCGTGCTGTACAAAGGCTTCACCTACTGGCCGATTGGCAACGCACTGCATCCGCAAACCCTGCGCACCATCGCGCTGGCCTTTAGCTGGGTGCTGGCGTCGGCATCGCTGCTGGCGCTGCCGACCACTTTCATCATGCTGATTGTGCAGGGCTGCTTTGGCCTGCTCAACCGCATTGCGCCGCCGCTGAACCTCTTTTCACTCGGCTTTCCCATCAACATGCTGGCGGGGCTGGTCTGTTTTGCCACCCTGCTCTACAACCTGCCGGATCACTATCTGCATCTGGCGAATTTTGTGTTGCAGCAACTCGACGCACTGAAAGGTCACTATGGCGGATAGCAGCAGCGAAGAAAAAACAGAGAAACCCTCGGCGCAAAAGCTGCGTAAAGCGCGCGAAGAGGGGCAACTGCCGCGCTCGAAGGATATGGGGCTGGCGGCGAGCCTGTTTGCGGCGTTTGTGGTGATCTCCAGTAGTTTCCCGTGGTATGCCGATTTTGTGCGCGAGAGTTTTATCAGCGTGCATCAGTATGCGCAGGAGATTAATAACCCGCAGGTGATCGGCCAGTTTCTGCGCCATCACCTGTTAATTCTCGGCAAGTTTATCCTCACCTTGCTGCCGATGCCCGCCGCCGCGCTGCTCTCTTCGCTGGTGCCTGGCGGCTGGCTGTTCTTGCCGAAAAAAATCCTCCCGGACTTCAGCAAAATCAGCCCGTTAAAAGGCATTGGGCGGCTGTTTTCCAGTGAACATCTGGCGGAAACAGGGAAGATGACGGTGAAATCGGTGGTGGTGCTGGTAATGCTGTGGATTAGCCTGCGCAATAACTTTGCCGCCTTTCTCGGCCTGCAGTCGCTGCCGTTCAAACTGGCGATGAATGAGGGTTTATCGCTCTACGCCAGCGTGATGCGCAACTTTGTCATCCTGTTTATTTTCTTTGCGCTGATCGACGTGCCGCTGGCGAAAGCTCTGTTCACCAAAGGGCTGAAGATGACCAAACAGGAGCTAAAAGAAGAGTACAAAAATCAGGAAGGCAAGCCGGAAGTGAAAGCGCGCGTGCGGCGGCTGCAACGGCAACTGGCGATGGGGCAAATCCGCAAAGTGGTGCCGAAAGCCAACGTGGTGATAACCAACCCGACCCACTACGCCGTTGCGTTGCAGTATGACCAGTCGCGCGCCGCCGCGCCGTTTGTGGTGGCGAAAGGCACAGACGAAATCGCGCTCTATATTCGCCAGGTCGCCACCGAACATCAGATTGAAATCGTGGAATTCCCCCGGCTGGCGCGCTCGGTTTATTACACCACCCAGGTTAACCAACAAATTCCGTTTCAGCTTTACCGGGCCATCGCCCACGTTCTGACCTACGTCCTGCAAATGAAACACTGGCGCGACGGCGCACAGCCGCGCCCGGCGCTGAACAGACATATTTCCATTCCCAAAGAGGTGCTTAAACTGGATGGCGAAAACAACTAAATCGTTCCTCACGCTGCTGCGCGGCGGCAATCTCGGCGTGCCGCTGGTGATCCTGTGTATTCTGGCGATGGTTATTTTGCCGCTACCGCCTGCGCTGCTGGATATTCTGTTCACCTTCAACATTGTGCTGGCGGTGATGGTGCTACTGGTGGCGGTGTCGGCAAAAAGACCGCTGGAATTCAGCCTGTTCCCGACCATTTTGCTAATTACCACTTTAATGCGCCTGACGCTCAACGTCGCCTCTACGCGCGTGGTGCTGCTGCACGGGCATCTCGGCGCAGGTGCGGCGGGTAAGGTGATTGAGTCGTTTGGTCAGGTGGTGATTGGCGGCAACTTTGTCGTCGGCTTTGTGGTGTTTATCATCCTGATGATCATCAACTTTATCGTCGTCACCAAAGGAGCCGAGCGTATTTCCGAGGTTTCTGCCCGCTTTACCCTGGACGCGATGCCCGGCAAGCAGATGGCGATTGACGCCGATCTTAACGCCGGATTGATCAACCAGGCACAGGCGCAAACCCGGCGTAAAGACGTTGCCAGCGAGGCCGATTTCTACGGCGCGATGGACGGGGCGTCGAAGTTTGTGCGTGGAGATGCCATCGCTGGGATGATGATTCTGGCGATCAACCTGATCGGCGGTGTCTGTATCGGGATTTTCAAATATAACCTGAGCGCCGATGCCGCTTTCCAGCAGTATGTGCTGATGACCATCGGTGACGGGCTGGTGGCGCAGATCCCTTCCCTGCTGCTCTCCACGGCGGCGGCGATTATCGTCACCCGCGTCAGCGATAACGGCGATATCGCCCATGACGTGCGTAACCAGCTCCTGGCAAGCCCGTCGGTGCTCTACACCGCCACCGGAATTATGTTTGTGCTGGCGGTGGTGCCGGGAATGCCGCACCTGCCGTTCCTGATGTTCAGCGCCCTGCTTGGCTTTACCGGCTGGCGGATGAGCAAACGCCCGCAGGCGGCGGAGGCGGAAGAGAAAAGCCTCGAAACGCTGACCCGCACCATCACCGAAACCAGCGAACAACAGGTCAGTTGGGAGACAATACCGCTGATCGAGCCTATCAGTTTAAGCCTCGGTTACAAACTGGTGGCGCTGGTGGATAAAGCGCAGGGCAACCCGCTCACCCAGCGTATTCGCGGCGTCCGGCAGGTGATTTCCGACGGCAACGGCGTGCTGTTGCCGGAGATCCGCATTCGGGAAAACTTCCGCCTCAAGCCCAGTCAGTACGCCATTTTCATCAACGGCATTAAGGCCGATGAAGCGGATATTCCGGCGGATAAACTGATGGCCCTGCCCTCCAGCGAAACCTACGGCGAGATTGATGGCGTTCTGGGTAACGACCCGGCGTATGGGATGCCGGTGACCTGGATACAGCCTGCGCAGAAGGCGAAGGCGCTAAATATGGGGTATCAGGTGATCGACAGCGCCAGCGTGATTGCCACCCATGTGAACAAGATTGTGCGCAGCTATATTCCTGATTTGTTTAACTATGATGACATCACGCAGTTGCATAACCGCCTGTCGTCGATGGCTCCGCGACTGGCGGAAGATTTGAGCGCGGCGCTGAACTACAGCCAGTTGCTGAAGGTGTACCGGGCTCTGTTGACCGAAGGCGTTTCCCTGCGCGATATCGTCACCATCGCCACCGTGCTGGTCGCCAGTAGCACGGTGACTAAAGATCATATTTTGCTGGCCGCCGATGTGCGCCTGGCGTTGCGGCGCAGTATTACCCATCCGTTCGTTCGCAAGCAGGAGCTGACGGTGTATACGCTGAATAATGAGCTGGAAAATCTGCTGACCAACGTGGTGAATCAGGCGCAACAGGGCGGCAAAGTGATGCTCGACAGCGTGCCGGTTGACCCGAATATGCTCAACCAGTTCCAGAGTACGATGCCGCAGGTGAAGGAACAGATGAAAGCGGCGGGGAAAGACCCGGTACTGCTGGTGCCGCCGCAGTTACGCCCTTTGCTGGCGCGCTACGCAAGGTTGTTTGCGCCGGGGCTGCATGTGCTGTCGTATAACGAAGTGCCGGATGAGCTGGAGTTGAAGATTATGGGGGCGTTGATGTAAGAATCCGGCATCGGTGCATATTGCCGGATGCGGCGTGAACGCCTTATCCGGCCTACCGTTAAGGCACAAATTTGTAGGCCGGATAAGCGTAAGCGCATCCGGCATCGGTGCACAATTGCCGGATGCGGCGTGAACGCCTTATCCGGCCTACCGTTAAGGCACAAATTTGTAGGCCGGATAAGCATAAGCGCATCCGGCATCGGTGCATATTGCCGGATGCGGCGTGAACGCCTTATCCGGCCTACGGTTAAAGCACGATTTGTAGGCCGGATAAGCGTAAGCGCATCCGGCATCGGTGCACAATTGCCGGATGCGGCGTGAACGCCTTATCCGGCCTACCGTTAAGGCACAAATTTGTAGGCCGGATAAGCATAAGCGCATCCGGCATCGGTGCATATTGCCGGATGCGGCGTGAACGCCTTATCCGGCCTACGGTTAAAGCACGATTTGTAGGCCGGATAAGCGTAAGCGCATCCGGCATCGGTGCACAATTGCCGGATGCGGCGTGAACGCCTTATCCGGCCTACCGTTAAGGCACAAATTTGTAGGCCGGATAAGCGTAAGCGCATCCGGCATCGGTGC
>NZ_PTSR01000033.1:0-34845 GCF_002965345.1 Escherichia sp. MOD1-EC5950 | reverse complement strand
GTTGTAGGCCTGATAAGACACGACAGCGTCGCATCAGGCGTTGGTTGCCGGATGCGGCGTAAACGCCTTATCCGGCCCAGGTTTTGCTATTACCACCAGATTTCCATCTGGGCACCGAAGGTCCACTCATCGCTATCGCCACGACCGAAGCTACCGCCTTCGAAGTTCGCCGGAACAGCTTTGCCGTAGTTCGGGTTAGAAGAGGAACTACCGTTGTAGTCATAACCCCATTTCTCATCCCACTTGGCGTAGGTTGCGAAGACACGAATAGCCGGGCGTGACCAGATGCTGTCGCCAGCCTGCCATTGTTGTGCGAGGGTGATTTTGTACTGGTTGTTCTTGTCGCCAGTGCGCTGGGATTCGACGTTGTCGTAGCCGATCTCCATCAAGGTACTCATGATAGGCGTCCACTTGTACATCGGACGAATACCGACGGTCCACCATTTGGTGCCGTTGTCGTTATCCCAGTTGATGTCCTGATACATACCCACGTACATCATGTCCCAATTGTCACCCATAGAAATCGCACCGTGATCCAGGATACGCAGCAGGTGACCGTTGTTGTTGATGTTGTAAGCAAAGTGTTCGTTATCAAATGCGACGCCAGACCCTTGCGACAGCCCTTTGCCCTGTGAGGTCATAGAGTCTGTTGCGTACTGAACAACAAACTTGTTAAAGCCTTTCAGGATGCTCTGGGTATGCTCGGCAGTGAACATCCAGCCATCTTTCGATGCGCCATCAACCAGACGATAGTTATCACGCAGGTTGGCACGACCGTAGTCGACACCCAGCTCTAAGGTTCCGCCCGGGTTAATTTCCATCTGCGCTAAACGCACGTCAAAGACGTCGTTCGCAGTTTCGTTGGTATAGTCATAAATATTGTTGCTGGCGAAAGAGGAAGAACCGCCCGCTTCAGAAGAACGCGTTGCTGCCAGGGAAAGTTTACCGAAACCAACGTCGATGTTTTCCAGACCGGCACCAGGACCAGAAATATCCCAGTAGTAGAAGTCGATCATATGAACGTCATGACGCTGATAGAAACGCTTACCAGCCCAAATGGTGGCACCTGGCAGCCATTCAATCAGGTTTTTCCCCTGCACATTCGCTTCACGGAAAGCCGGATCGGTGGCCTCCCAGTCATTCTGTTGTGCTACGGAATAGGCCACGTTAGTGTCGAAATAGAAGCTCTTATCGCCTTCTTTCCACACTTCCTGACCCAATTTTAATTCAGCATAAGTTTCACATTCGTTGCCAAGACGGTATTTACTTTGAGCGCCAGTGGTCTGGAAACACTGTTGTTCACCGCCGCTCCCTGTCCAGCCGATACCGGAACGAGCGTAACCGTGGAAATCCACAGCCATTGCCTGAGCAGACATTACGCCCGCTGCGACGGCAACCGCCAGAGGAAGTTTGCGCAGAGTAATCATCATTCTATCTCCTGAGTCATTGCTTTTCTTTTTTCACATCACCTGTCACAGGCTCTGTGTCTTTTGTAGGATGCTTAAACGCCCGGTTCCTGATGCAGTCGACGACATGCAGTGCCATCCTCACGGAACAGATGGCAACGCTCTGGCGGCAGGCCGATAGCGAATGTGGCACCTTCTTCTACCAACACCACGTCAGACTGGCGGTACACCAGGTTTTGACGAATAGAAGGGATCTGGATATGAATTTGCGTTTCGTTGCCAAGCTGTTCGACCACCTGAACCTCACCCTCAAGGATGACGTCAGCGATATCGCTTGGCAGTAAATGTTCCGGGCGAATGCCCAGCGACATGTTGGCACCGACCTGAACATCGCGGCTTTCAACCGGAAGCCAGACTTGCTGGAGGTTTGGCATCGGCAGCTCAACCTGGACCTGATCGATTGCGGTAGCAGTTACTTTCACCGGCAGGAAGTTCATCTTCGGTGAACCAATAAAACCGGCGACAAAGCGGTCTGCCGGATAGTGATACAGTTCAAGAGGCTTCCCGACTTGCGCCACGCGACCGGCATCCAGCACCACGATTTTGTCGGCCAGCGTCATCGCTTCGACCTGATCGTGAGTGACGTAAATCATTGTGCGACCCAACCGTTTATGCAGACGGGAAATTTCGATACGCATCTGTACGCGCAGCGCTGCATCGAGGTTGGAAAGTGGTTCATCGAGTAAAAACACGCTTGGCTCGGCCACCAACGTACGACCAATCGCCACACGTTGACGCTGGCCACCGGAGAGCGCCTTCGGTTTGCGATCCAGCAAGTGCGCCAGTTGCAGCACTTCCGCTACCTGGTTAACACGCTGGTTGATGACCTCTTTCTTTGCGCCTGCTAATTTCAGGCCAAACGACATATTTTCTGCCACAGACAGATGGGGATAGAGCGCATAGGACTGGAACACCATGCCGACGCCGCGTTCTGCTGGCGGGGTGTCGTTCATTCGTTTTTCATCGATGAACAGGTCGCCGCTGGTGATCGTCTCAAGACCGGCAATCATGCGCAGTAAAGTGGATTTACCGCAGCCAGATGGTCCGACAAACACCACGAACTCACCTTCGTGGATGTCGAGATTGATATCTTTCGATACCACCACATCCCCCCAGGCCTTCGTTACATTTTGTAGCTGTACGCTCGCCATGCCCTTCTCCCTTCGTTACAACCTGTCATCGACAGCAACATTCATGATGCAGTGACTATGCGTCATCGGAAGATGGCTTAAATCCTCCACCCCCTGGCTTTTTTATGGGGGAGGAGGCGGGAGGATGAGAAGATGGTGTCTGCATACTAATCCGAGGAGAAGTAAGGAAATTCGTGATATTGCTTGCAAAAAACATGGCAATTTTGTGTGCGCCTCCCCGCAATACTGCTATTTCTGCGACGCAGATCACACAAAGCGAGGGTGGGGCGTAGGGGCAAGGAGGATGGAAAGAGGTTGCCGTATAAAGAAACTAGAGTCCGTTCAGGCGTTTTCACAAGCACTTCACCAACAAGGACCAGAGATTATGAAAATAAAAACAGGTGCACGCATCCTCGCATTATCTGTTTTAACGACGATGATGTTTTCCGCCTCGGCTCTCGCCAAAATCGAAGAAGGTAAACTGGTTATCTGGATCAACGGCGATAAAGGCTACAACGGCCTCGCAGAAGTGGGTAAGAAATTCGAGAAAGATACCGGAATTAAAGTTACCGTTGAGCATCCAGATAAGTTGGAAGAGAAATTCCCCCAGGTTGCGGCAACTGGCGATGGTCCGGACATTATTTTCTGGGCGCACGACCGCTTTGGCGGCTATGCCCAATCTGGTCTGTTGGCTGAAATCTCCCCAGACAAAGCGTTACAGGACAAACTGTATCCTTTCACCTGGGATGCTGTTCGTTATAACGGCAAACTGATTGCTTATCCGATCGCAGTTGAAGCGTTATCGCTGATTTATAACAAAGACCTGCTGCCGAACCCACCGAAAACCTGGGAAGAAATCCCGGCTCTGGATAAAGAACTGAAAGCGAAAGGTAAGAGCGCGCTGATGTTCAACCTGCAAGAACCGTACTTCACCTGGCCACTGATTGCCGCCGACGGTGGTTATGCGTTCAAGTATGAAAACGATAAATACAACGTGAAAGACGTTGGTGTGGATAACGCTGGCGCGAAAGCGGGTCTGACCTTCCTGGTTGATCTGGTTAAAAACAAACACATGAATGCGGATACTGATTACTCCATCGCAGAGGCAGCCTTTAACAAAGGTGAAACTGCGATGACCATCAACGGTCCGTGGGCATGGTCCAACATCGATACCAGCAAAGTGAACTACGGCGTGACGCTGCTGCCGACCTTCAAGGGACAACCTTCCAAACCATTCGTTGGTGTTCTGAGTGCAGGCATTAACGCTGCCAGCCCGAACAAAGAACTGGCGAAAGAGTTCCTCGAAAACTACCTGCTGACCGACGAAGGTCTGGAAGCAGTGAATAAAGACAAACCGCTGGGTGCCGTGGCGCTGAAGTCTTACCAGGATCAGTTGGCGAAAGATCAACGCATTGCCGCCACCATGGATAACGCCAAAAACGGCGAAATCATGCCGAACATCCCGCAGATGTCCGCCTTCTGGTATGCCGTGCGTACCGCAGTGATCAACGCTGCCAGCGGTCGCCAGACTGTTGATGCCGCGCTGAAAGATGCACAGGGTCGTATCACCAAGTAATGCCGTTAAATGCCGGATGCGGCGTGAACGCCTTATCCGGCCTACGAAGCCGAAGCGTATGTAGGCCTGATAAGACGCGCCAGCGTCGCATCAGGCATTGATTGCCGGATGCGGCGTGAACGCCTTATCCGACCTACAAAGCCGAAGCGTATGTAGGCCTGATAAGACGCACCAGCGTCGCATCAGGCAGTTGTTGCCGGATGCGGCGTAAACGCCTTATCCGACCTACGAAGCCGAAGCGTATGTAGGCCTGATAAGACGCCTCAGCGTCGCATCAGGCAGTTGTTGCCGGATGCGGCGTAAACGCCTTATCCGGCCTACGAAACCGAAACCTATGTAGGCCTGATAAGACGCCTTAGCGTCGCATCAGGCAGTTGTTGTCGGATGCGGCGTAAACGCCTTATCCGGCCTACGAAAACGAAACCTATGTAGGCCTGATAAGACGCCTTAGCGTCGCATCAGGCAGTTGTTGCCGGATGCGGCGTAAACGCCTTATCCGACCGAAAAAACGAAACGTATGTAGGCCTGATAAGACGCGCCAGCGTCGCATCAGGCAGTTGTTGCCGGATGCGGCGTAAACGCCTTATCCGGCCTACGAAACCGAAACCTATGTAGGCCTGATAAGACGCCTTAGCGTCGCATCAGGCAGTTGTTGTCGGATGCGGCGTAAACGCCTTATCCGGCCTACGAAAACGAAACCTATGTAGGCCTGATAAGACGCCTTAGCGTCGCATCAGGCAGTTGTTGCCGGATGCGGCGTAAACGCCTTATCCGACCGAAAAAACGAAACGTATGTAGGCCTGATAAGACGCGCCAGCGTCGCATCAGGCAGTTGTTGCCGGATGCGGTGTAATCATTTATCCGTCCTGGAATGAGGAAGAACCCCATGGATGTCATTAAAAAGAAACATTGGTGGCAAAGCGACGCGCTGAAATGGTCAGTGTTAGGTCTGCTTGGCCTGCTGGTGGGTTACCTTGTAGTTTTAATGTACGCACAAGGGGAATACCTGTTCGCCATTACCACGCTGATTTTGAGTTCAGCGGGGCTGTATATTTTCGCCAACCGTAAAGCCTATGCCTGGCGCTATGTCTATCCGGGAATGGCCGGAATGGGCTTATTCGTCCTCTTCCCTCTGGTCTGCACCATCGCCATCGCCTTCACCAACTACAGCAGCACCAACCAGCTTACTTTTGAACGCGCCCAGGAAGTTCTGTTGGATCGTTCCTGGCAAGCGGGAAAAACCTATAACTTCGGTCTTTATCCGGCAGGTGATGAGTGGCAACTGGCGCTTACCGATGGTGAAACCGGCAAGAATTATCTCTCCGACGCCTTTAAATTTGGCGGCGAGCAAAAGCTACAGTTGAAAGAAAGCGTCACACTGCCTGAAGGCGAGCGCGCAAATCTGCGCGTGATTACCCAAAATCGTCAGGCACTGAGCAACATTACCGCCATTCTCCCGGATGACAACAAAGTGATGATGAGCTCCCTGCGCCAGTTCTCCGGTACGCAGCCGCTCTACACGCTGGGCGATGATGGTACGCTGACCAATAACCAGAGTGGTGTAAAGTATCGCCCTAATGACCAGACAGGCTTTTACCAGTCCATTACCGCCGACGGCAACTGGGGCGACGAAAAGTTAAGTCCGGGTTATACCGTAACCACCGGCTGGAAAAACTTTACCCGCGTCTTCACCGACGAAGGCATTCAGAAACCGTTCCTCGCGATTTTCGTCTGGACCGTGATGTTCTCACTGATCACTGTCTTTTTAACGGTGGCAGTCGGCATGGTGCTGGCTTGTCTGGTGCAATGGGAAGCGTTGCGCGGCAAAGCTATCTACCGCGTACTGCTGATTCTGCCCTACGCCGTCCCCTCATTTATTTCAATTTTGATTTTCAAAGGGTTGTTCAACCAGAGCTTCGGTGAAATCAACATGATGTTGAGCGCACTGTTTGGCGTGAAGCCCGCCTGGTTCAGCGATCCAACCACTGCGCGGACGATGCTGATTATCGTCAACACCTGGCTGGGTTATCCGTACATGATGATCCTCTGCATGGGCTTGCTGAAAGCGATTCCAGACGATCTGTATGAAGCCTCTGCGATGGATGGCGCAGGCCCATTCCAGAACTTCTTTAAAATCACGCTGCCGCTGCTGATCAAGCCGCTAACACCGCTGATGATCGCCAGCTTCGCCTTTAACTTTAACAACTTCGTACTAATTCAACTGTTGACCAATGGCGGCCCGGATCGTCTTGGCACCACCACACCAGCCGGTTATACCGACCTGCTCGTTAACTACACCTACCGTATCGCCTTTGAAGGCGGCGGTGGTCAGGACTTCGGTCTGGCGGCAGCGATTGCCACGCTGATCTTCCTGCTGGTGGGTGCGTTGGCGATAGTGAACCTGAAAGCCACGCGAATGAAGTTTGATTAAGGGAGATAACAAAAATGGCAATGGTCCAACCGAAATCGCAAAAAGTACGTTTATTTATTACTCACCTGCTACTGCTACTTTTTATCGCGGCGATAATGTTCCCGCTGCTAATGGTCGTCGCCATCTCGCTGCGCCAGGGGAACTTCGCGACCGGCAGCCTGATCCCGGAGCAAATCTCGTGGGATCACTGGAAACTGGCGTTAGGTTTTAGCGTTGAACAGGCGGATGGTCGCGTTACGCCACCGCCGTTCCCGGTACTGCTGTGGCTGTGGAACTCGGTGAAAGTCGCGGGGATTTCTGCGATTGGTATTGTGGCGCTCTCCACTACCTGCGCCTACGCCTTTGCCCGTATGCGCTTCCCTGGCAAAGCGACGCTGCTGAAAGGGATGCTGATTTTCCAGATGTTCCCGGCGGTACTCTCACTGGTCGCGTTGTATGCGTTATTTGACCGCCTGGGTGAGTACATTCCGTTCATCGGCCTGAATACCCACGGCGGCGTTATCTTTGCTTACCTGGGGGGGATTGCGCTGCACGTCTGGACGATCAAAGGTTATTTCGAAACTATCGATGGCTCGCTGGAAGAAGCGGCGGCGCTGGATGGCGCGACGCCGTGGCAGGCCTTCCGCCTCGTCCTGCTGCCGCTGTCAGTACCGATTCTGGCAGTGGTGTTCATCCTGTCATTTATCGCTGCTATTACTGAAGTTCCGGTCGCGTCGCTGTTACTGCGTGATGTGAACAGTTACACCCTGGCCGTGGGTATGCAGCAATACCTCAACCCACAAAACTACCTGTGGGGTGACTTTGCTGCCGCTGCTGTGATGTCTGCATTACCGATCACCCTCGTCTTCTTGCTGGCTCAACGCTGGCTGGTCAACGGCCTGACGGCGGGTGGTGTGAAAGGTTAAAGATGTTGTTATGCCAATGTTATGCCGCTGCACCCTCAACTTACGTTATCCTAACTTGTGACTGTTATTCGGCGCTCTTCGGAGCGCCTCTTTTTTACTCCCGCTTCAGCCGTTTCGAATTACACAGCCATAGCGTGATCACCAGTAACAGGATCGCTGCAGAGTAGATCAACACATCCAGTGGCGATTTATGATCGACGATGATCAAGCGCACAATGGCGGTGATCCCGATATAGACAAAGTAACGTAAGGGAAAGTGAAATCCGGACTGAAAATACTTCACAATCAGGGCGATAAATTCGAAATAGAGAAAGTAAACCACCAGCCCTTCCACCAGCTCATATTTGCTGGTTTGTTCTGGTGCGAACAGCACATCAGCCAGATGCACCGTTTCTTTGCCGAGAAAGACAACCAGAATCAAGCCCAGGCACAACAGGCCAAGATTGAGTACGGTCTGCAAAATAGTGGAGATAAACTCCACGCGGGGACGAGATAGCGACGTCATAACAGCCCTCCAACTCAGTGGCGAGCTTCCTGTATAACGTAAAAATGTGACGGAGATCTATATTTTTTGTGTATGTTTTGTTCAACCTGGATTTAGATGGCTCCTCCCGCCAGCGCCGGATGCGGCTCCCCGTAGGCCGGATAAACCGCGCCTGACTGTGCCTCCGGCAAGACACGCGCCCCCAAAAAATCACCCATTCAGGTGATTCCCAGCCACCAACAAAGCGCGAAAAATCGACAATGTTCCTCTGGAACAAATAAAACCTAACCTGATAAAGGTGGTAAAAATGAAGCCTTATTTTGCTGCTTTGTTGTTATCAGTCTCTGTTCTTCCTGCTTTTGCCGGTCCGCTCGGTACTGCTGATAAAGCCGACCTTCCGCAAAGCAATGTCTCCAGTCCAATGATGGCTCAGTCGCTCAGGCAACCAGACCTGCAACCTATATCGACGGACAGGAAGACAGAATGTTTTCGCCTTTACACACCAGATCGTAAACCGGGGGTGAACTGCGTTCCTGATGGCTCGACAGGCCATTAAGAATGAGGGTGCCAGTGATTGCGAAAGCTGGCACCTTTCCCATGACTTAACGGAAATTTACGCTACGATCGCTGGTCATATCATACAACTGGAACTTACGCCCAAGTTGCTGACCACCGTCGCGCGTCAGCGGTGTCCAACCAATTGCCGCACGACTGCGGGTCGGGCCGGACGAGAAGAGATCCAGCGGTACAGAGACATACACGCCTTTGGTGAAATCCCCTTCCCCGTACTCCTCTTTCGAAACGTTAGTGATCGTGGCATAGCCACCCACCACCACGCCGCTATCAAAACGTTTGGCAATCTCCAGCGTACCGCCTTTATCCCCTGCCAGATACTGCCCGACGCTCGCTTTGACTAACACATCCTGGGCGAAAGATGGCGTCCAGTACGCGGTCAGATGTCCGGTTTTCACGCTGTAATCGGTAAACTTCATCATATCTTTCGCGCTACGCCAGTCGCGCTGTTTCACATAGTTAGCATCCAGCCCAAACGCCCAGTTGCTATCCAGCGGACGATACAACACTTCTGCCCCCGCACCGCCAAACATGGTTTCGAGATAGCCGCCGTAGACCTGGCCATAGAAGCCGTTGCCCAGATGCTGGAAGTAGTTGGCTTGCAGGTTATTGACGTAAACATCGTTCTGCACATATTCACGAACATGAGTACGCACACGCGGCAGATGGGAGTCCTGCGGCGGGTTAGTGTAGTTAAACTTGTCGTAGTTATTCGCCAGGTTAGCAAACAGGCTGCCGGTAGTCAGCAGATGATCCGTTAGCCACAAATCCGCCGTCCCCATCACGCCAAGCTGGTACATATAGAAATTTTCCGGGCCACCAACTGACTGATTCAGTACTGGATCGATATGGAAATCAAAGCGCGATTTGTCAAAATACCAGCCTTGTTCAGTGGACTTCGGCACCACCGGTTCGACGCGTTTTTGTGCCAACGTTGTTTCATGACCCAGCGGCTCTCCGGCAAGATGATTTTTCAGGCTGGCGACATCCGTTTCAGTGGTCACCTGCGGCATATTAAGCCGATTTTCCGTTATACGGATCATGCGGATCCCATCCGGCAGATCGTTCATCACGATCCGATTGGCACGAATGATCCCTTCGCGCGAATCGCGATATTTCACCTGCTCGCCGGTAACATACAGCGTATCGCCTTTCACCTGGATCTGCGGATCGGCAAGCCCGGCGTTGTATTTCAACAGCGTTAACTGATTCGCCACCACCGAATGCTGCAAAATGGCATCCTGCGGCTGCGGCTGGTATTGCGGTCGGGCGTTATCGTTGTACGACGGGCGCAGATCGTTAAAGTTGGTGCGCAGCGTGACGCCAAACATAAAGGTGTTGCCACGTTCATAGCTAAGGTTAACGTCGGCCCAATCGGTAACGCGATAAATCGCCCCGACGTTAAACTTACTTTTTTGCTCCAGCTTCCCGGCAAAATCCTGCTGATAATTATTGCCTTCATACTCCAGTTTCAGGCGCAGCGGCTGCCAGGGCGTCTGGTATTCCACTCCTCCAAACAGCGAGGCTGGGCCGTGGAACATCTGGCTGCCGTCGATAGAACCCGCCTGTTTATAGCTGTTATCGCGATAGCAATATTTGTCACTGGCTGAACAGAGCGGATTTTTCACGTTACCGCTGGTGCCCAGATATCCCCCCCCCAGGCCGAGCGTGAAATCGAACGGCCCCCAGGCTTTGCTGGCGACCAGATATTCCGCATCAAACAGCCCCGTACCGCCGATATCCCGCGCGCCAACAGCCACCTGCGGCATCCAGTAACTCTCTTCCCACAAACGCAGTTTAAGATCGAAGGCTTTATCTTTATACGTTTGGTCGCCAGAGAACGCTTCGACGCTGCTGTACTGTCTGGTACGCACGTCGGTATAGCGCAACGTCGTTTCCAGCCACGGGAAGAGTTGCACTGAAGCTGAGTAATAACGGTACTGATCATTATCGCGGTAGTTGAGACTAAGCTCCCCTTCCCGCGCCATACGGGCGGTGGGCGTTTGCAACAAACCGACGCCGCCGAAATCTGATTGCGACGGCCCGATAGGCGCAGGATACGTTTCGCCGTAGCAGGCCGCGCTAATGCCCAGCGCCAGTACGCTAAGCAGATGTCTTTTTTTCATTATTGGGGTATCCGCTGCGTCAGAATCTGAAGAATGTCGGCGTTCAGGGCGTCTGGCGTCTTACTCCAGACGGAGTCCGCCAGGCCAACATAAATAATGCTGCCGGGCATCGGCTCTACGTGACGCTTGTTCCAGTAAGCCACCGGCGCTTTTTGCGTGCGACCGTCTGGATAAATAACCCATGCGTAGCTGCGATCCGCACCACTAAGCAGGTTCTGACCGGAGAGGTAACTCGCCACGTCACGACCTGGGGTAAATGGCTGATTGCCTGGACGACTAATAAGCCCAAACAACGTGACCGTTGACGGCGGAGATCCGACCCACAGCGTGTAGTTGCCCTGCAACGGCGGGTTACCGCGTTCGGCAACGCGCACCATATCGGGATCAAGATTGATTTTTTGCCTGCCCGTCACTTTCAACGCCTGAATTTGCTGGCGTAAGGTGTTAATAGCGGCGGCATCATCACCGCTGGAATCTGCGGCCAACGCCGCCAGTCGTGCCAGCAACGCCTGCTGTTGACGCAATGCCGCCGCCGTTGCCAGCTCTTCGCTAATCACCGCACCGGGCCACCAGCTATTTGCCAGTCGTGGTTGCCCCACCAGATCGATTAAATACTCTGCGCCCGTCAGCGTTTTTGCCTCGCGACTACCATTGCTAAACACCTTGACGGTTCCCGCCGCCAAGACCGATGACATCCCTACGCTCAAAAGCAACGCTGCAATTGTTTGTTTAATCATTGTTTTGCTGCCTTGATGAGCGTGGTTTTCACCGGGAAATAATCTGCACCGAGATACTGTTCCGACTGGCGAATTTGTCCTTCGCTGTCGATCCAGTAACGGTTATGCCAGCACGCCTGATCGGTGGAGACTTCTTCATCCAGCACGCGAACCGGGGTTTCATCGCTGCCGACTTTGACGGTGTCAGTACCATCCCATTTAAAGACTGAACGAGCTGTGGCGTAGCGCACCTGCTGATACTCGGTCCAGCCCATCGTGCGAGTCCAGGTTGTGCCATCAACGATTTGTGCGGGTTTGGTCAGCGGATCGGCAGCAAGATTATTTACTTCAATCAGGTTGTCGCCACCGAGCAGGGTTTTCACCAGACGGCCATGTTGCGTAACGAGGGTAGCCTGATCCTGAGTAACCCATTTTTGTTGTCCGTCTTCAGCGAAGGCCAAAACGACAAATAACTGTGGACCGCCATTAAGCTGCATATACTGGCTGGCGTAGGGCATATTTTGAATATCATCGTCCGTAAGCTGAACGCCCGGCGTACCGAACAGGCTGTCCCACAGTGAGTTGCCCAGTTCTTGAGTAGTGGCTGAACAGGCCTGTAATAACAGGCAGATAAGAATGAGTGCAGGTCGCTTCACGACTCTTCTCCAGAGGGGCAGAATAACCACACCGGAGTGTGGTTATGGTAAATCCCTTCATACCTCAAGCCACAGATGCGATGACTCGAATTATTCTGGGGATACATACTTTATTACTGAGTACTGGTGGTCGTGGTTGTTGTGGTCCCGGTATTAGAACCATCACCGCCACCGGTTGCCGCGAGCGCGACGCCCACCGCCGAGCTTACGGTGCTGACGCTGGTCGCAGAGGAACTACCCGCTGAAACCGACGTTGCTGCTGACCCTGCCGCTTCGCCCACCTGTACAGGTGCAGCCCACGCAGAAGTCACCGCAAGCGCAGATATGGCAAAAATGCCATACAGAACTTTTTTCATAATAATTTCCCTTCATTGAATGAATGGAGATTTACCCAAAAACATTTCGGGCGGGATCGAGTATACACAACTAAAGCATACGAATTACGCCGCGGGGAATTAGTGAAGGGGTTTTAGGATAATTGGAATGAATATCAACTATATATTTTTATAATATGAAAACAATCAGTTAAATCATTCAGTTAAAATAAATATAGAAATAAATTCCCTGCGTATTTTCTGAAATTAACACAGACTAAAAATATATTTTAGGATTAACCTCACGGTATGATTTTCGTTAAATCACCGGCAAGGGGATTTATCTGATAAAACAATGCCGACTTATAGTCGGCATTGTTTTTAAGGCTATTTAGTCAATCGAGCTATGTATTAATTGCCGAATGCGATGTACATATCGGCATCGACCTGTAGGCCTGATAAGACGCGACCGCGTCGCATCAGGCACCGGTTGCCGGATGCGGCGTGAACGCCTTATCCGGCCTACATATCGGCATCAGAAATACACGATGATTAACCGCGCCACGCTTTATAGCGGTTAATCAGGCCATTGGTCGAGCTATCGTGGCTGCTGATTTCTTTATCATCTTTCAGCTCTGGCAGAATGCGGTTCGCCAGTTGTTTACCCAGCTCTACGCCCCACTGGTCAAAGGTGAAGATGTTCAGGATCACGCCCTGAGTAAAGATTTTGTGCTCATACAGCGCAATCAAGGCACCCAGACTGAACGGGGTGATTTCGCGCAGCAGAATGGAGTTGGTCGGGCGGTTGCCTTCGAACACTTTGAACGGCACAACATAATCGAGCGTCGCCGGATCTTTACCCTGATCACGGTATTCCTGCTCAACCACTTCGCGGGATTTACCAAACGCCAGAGCTTCGGTCTGAGCGAAGAAGTTAGACAGCAGTTTCTGGTGGTGATCAGAGAGCGGGTTATGGGTGATAGCCGGGGCGATGAAATCGCACGGCACCATTTTGGTTCCCTGGTGAATCAACTGGTAGAACGCGTGCTGACCGTTCGTACCTGGTTCACCCCAAATAATCGGGCCAGTCTGGTAATCCACCACGTTACCGTTACGGTCAACGTACTTACCGTTGGATTCCATATTGCCCTGCTGGAAGTACGCCGCAAAACGGTGCATATACTGGTCGTATGGCAGAATCGCTTCAGTTTCCGCGCCAAAGAAATTGTTGTACCAGATGCCGATCAGCGCCAGCAGTACAGGCAGGTTTTTCTCTGCCGGAGTAGTGGAGAAATGCTTGTCCATGGCGTGTGCACCGGAAAGCAGTTCAACGAAGTTATCAAAACCGATGGAGAGAACAATCGACAGACCAATCGCTGACCACAGAGAGTAACGACCGCCGACCCAATCCCAGAACTCGAACATGTTAGCGGTATCAATACCAAACTCGCCAACAGCTTTCGCGTTGGTGGAGAGCGCCGCAAAGTGTTTCGCAACGTGCTTCTCATCGCCAGCCGCTTTCAGGAACCAGTCACGCGCACTGTGGGCGTTGGTCATAGTTTCCTGAGTAGTGAAGGTTTTAGACGCCACCAGGAACAGGGTGGTTTCCGGATTCACTTTTTTCAGTACTTCTGCGATGTGAGTCCCATCGACGTTAGAAACGAAGTGCATGTTCAGGTGGTTTTTGTACGGGCGCAGCGCTTCAGTCACCATGTACGGACCAAGGTCAGAACCACCGATACCGATGTTTACCACGTCAGTGATTGCCTTGCCGGTATAACCTTTCCACTCACCAGAAATAATCGCTTCCGAGAAGGTTTTCATCTTCTCCAGCACCGCGTTGACTTCCGGCATCACGTCTTTGCCATCAACCAGAATCGGCGTATTGCTACGGTTACGCAGCGCCACGTGCAGTACAGCGCGGTTTTCGGTACGGTTGATCTTCTCGCCAGAGAACATCGACTTAATCGCGCCAGCCAGATCGCACTCTTTCGCCAGATCCTGTAATTTCGCCAGCGTCTCTTCGGTGATGCGGTTTTTGGAGTAATCCACCAGCATCTGATCGTCGAAGGTTGCGGAGAACTTAGAAAAACGATCGCCGTCTTTAGCAAAAAGCTCAGCGATCGTAACGTCTTTCATTTCATCGAAGTGTTTCTGTAGTGCCTGCCAGGCAGCGGTCTGCGTTGGATTGATATTTTTCATTAGCAATACTCTTCTGATATTGAGAATTGTGACTGTGGAAGATTGTAGCGCCAGTCACAGAAAAATGTGATGGTTTTAGTGTCTTTAGCTCGTTCAACCGCCGAAATGGATAAAACAGTATAGCTGTTATAAGCACAATTTCTGGCCACCAGCGCTGCATGAATAATCCGCATAATCCCAGCGTTGACACACTCCGCTACACCTTTTATTTATAAATACGGTCTGCGCCTGCACCGGTTTCTGTTTTGCCTTTGTGCCATGGTCGCTTCTTTCATTCCCTGACACGAGGTTGTTATGCCCGATATTGTTGTCTCCAAATTTGGTGGTACTAGCGTGGCTGATTTCGACGCCATGAACCGCAGCGCTGACATTGTGCTTTCTGATGTGAATGTGCGTTTAGTTGTGCTTTCCGCTTCCGCAGGGATCACCAATCTGCTGGTAGCACTAGCCGAAGGTCTGGAACCGGCTGAGCGTTTCGAAAAACTCGATGCCATTCGCAATATTCAGTTCGCTATTCTGGAACGCCTGCGTTACCCGAACGTCGTCCGTGAAGAGATTGAACGTCTACTGGAGAACATTACCATTCTGGCCGAAGCTGCGGCACTGGCAACCTCTCCGGCGTTAACAGATGAACTGGTCAGCCACGGCGAGCTGATGTCTACTCTGCTGTTTGTTGAGATCCTGCGCGAACGCAATGTTCAGGCACAGTGGTTTGATGTGCGTAAAGTGATGCGTACCAATGACCGATTTGGCCGTGCGGAGCCGGATGTTACTGCACTGGCGGAACTGGCTGCGTTGCAGTTGGCCCCACGACTCAGTGAAAGTTTAATCATCACTCAGGGATTTATTGGCAGAGAAAGTAAAGGCCGTACCACAACACTTGGTCGTGGCGGCAGCGATTATACGGCAGCCTTGCTGGCGGAAGCTTTACACGCATCTCGTGTGGATATCTGGACTGACGTCCCCGGCATCTACACCACCGATCCGCGCGTGGTGCCCGCAGCAAAACGCATAGATGAAATTGCTTTTGAAGAGGCCGCTGAAATGGCGACCTTTGGCGCGAAAGTGCTGCATCCGGCAACGTTGTTGCCTGCAGTACGCAGCGATATTCCGGTATTTGTCGGCTCCAGCAAAGATCCGCGCGCTGGCGGTACGCTGGTGTGTAATACCACCGAAAATCCACCGCTATTTCGCGCACTGGCCCTGCGCCGTAAACAAACGCTATTAACCCTACATAGCCTGAATATGCTGCATTCCCGCGGCTTCCTCGCGGAGGTTTTCGGCATCCTCGCGCGACATAATATTTCGGTAGATTTAATTACGACGTCAGAAGTAAGCGTGGCGTTAACTCTCGACACTACCGGATCAACATCTACCGGCGATACGTTGCTGACGCAATCCTTACTGATGGAGCTTTCGGCACTGTGCCGGGTAGAAGTGGAAGAAGGCCTGGCGCTGGTGGCACTGATTGGCAACGACCTGTCAAAAGCCTGCGGCGTCGGCAAAGAGGTCTTTGGCGTACTGGAACCGTTCAACATCCGCATGATTTGCTACGGCGCTTCCAGCCATAACCTGTGCTTCCTGGTGCCAGGCGCAGACGCCGATCAGGTGGTGCAGAAACTGCATAGTAATTTGTTTGAGTAAAAACAGTACGGCCCGGATGATATGCCCCGGGCCGTATTTATTTCCCCATCACTGTCGTCATCAACAGACGATCCAACTCCCTGACATCGCCTTCCCTGCTGTCCGGTAACACTGGTGGAATTTCCCCGCGCGCCAGTTCCGCACGAATAAACGCATGTAGCAATGGACGGCGCGGTCCATATTCCGCTTCTCCCGCGCGCTGTTTACGTTCCAGCAATTCATCTATTTCTGCACGTAAGGCCGCATCCAACTCACTTCCCGCCAGTAACTCAGCAAAGCGCATTGGCGGTACGCCTTTACCCGCTTCGACCCAGCGCACGGCCAGCAGCGGGCGCAGCACGTAAAAATATTTTTTCAGCCGAACTTCGTCGCCCTGCAAATAGCCGCGGAAGTTTTTCTGCGCCATCGAATAGTAATGCCAGCGTGCACGTAGCGGAGAAAACCACTTCGGCACCATCGCCTTAAGCGCCGTTATCGTTTCTTCATCCTGCTGATAGACCACCGGCGAATCCAGCCATTCAATCAGCGTCGGGTTCGCGCCTTTCAATAATCCCAGCGCCTTGCGCCACTCCCAACCTGAAACATCCAGCTCGTCGTCGATGGGCAGTTCGATAACATCGCGTGGTGACTCTACCCGCAGATACCATTCCAGCGGGTGAACATACAAAAAACGCACATCGTAATCGCTGTCTGGCGAGGCAAATCCCCAGCCGCGACTCCCCGATTCGCAGGCGTACAGCACTTTCACGCCATACCGCCATTCAATTTCCTTTAACTGCTGCGATACCCGTTCACGCATCGCAGCACTGACTCCATTTAATGGCATTTGACTCATCCTTTGATATTAACTAACCCGCGCCAGACCACTGAAAACAGAAATGTTATCAATGCGATAGCGTTATTGCGAGAAACGAGCCAGAAATGGACCATAAGATTTAACACATTGAATAATAAAAGATTAATTAAATTTGAACAGTTACCAGTGAATTATTTCCGTTAAATTTTTATATGTATTTATCGCTAATTAGCTAAAAACATAAAAATAAAAGAGAACGCAAATGAATCTTATCGGTTCTGCTCGCAAATGAATTCCCGTACACTGAGCTATCCGATTAACAGAGGGCACCATCATGGCACTCCCCCGCATTACTCAAAAAGAGATGACTGAGCGTGAACAGCGCGAACTGAAGACGCTGCTGGATCGAGCGCGTATTGCACATGGCCGCGTGCTGACCAACGCCGAAACCAACAGCATTAAGAAAGAGTACATCGATAAATTAATGGTTGAGCGTGAGGCTGAAGCGAAAAAAGCCCGCCAGTTGAAGAAAAAGCAGGCTTATAAACCGGATCCTGAAGCGTCATTCAGTTGGTCGGCAAATACGTCGACGCGTGGCAAACGCTGATTAACGACCTTTTTTCTTCCGCCCCGGCGAGGCGAAACGCTTGCCGTTTGATGCCGGGCGGCCACCTTTTTCCGCTGTTTTCTCCACCTTCACCACCGGGCGTTTGATGCCTGCCGTTTTCGGTTTGGCCTTCGCTTTGGGCTTCGCCTCGGAAGAGGAATTTTCAATGAGTTTAAAGAGATCGATAAGCTCATCGTCGGTTAAATCACGCCATTCACCCAGCGGAATGCCGCTTAAGCTGACGTTCATAATGCGCGTACGTTCCAGCTTTTTCACTTCGTAGCCAAAATGTTCACACATACGACGGATCTGACGGTTCAACCCTTGCACCAGGGTAATACGAAAGACAAACGGCGCTTCTTTTTTAACTTTGCACTTTTTGGTCACTGTCCCGAGGATTGGCACCCCCACACTCATGCTGCGAATAAACTCCTCGGTAATCGGTTTATCGACCGTCACCAGATATTCTTTTTCATGGTCGTTGCCAGCACGAAGGATCTTATTGACCAGATCGCCGTGATTAGTGAGGAAAATCAGCCCCTGGGAGTCTTTATCCAGGCGACCAATCGGGAACACGCGCTTGCTGTGATTGACGAAATCGACGATGTTATCGCGCTCGCCATCTTCCGTAGTGCTGACAATGCCCACGGGCTTATTCAGGGCGATAAGCACTAAATCTTCGGCTTCCCGCGGCTCGATCAACTGACCGTTTACTTTTACAACGTCACCGGGCTTTACCTGATCGCCAATAGTGGCACGCTTGCCATTAAGGAACACATTGCCTTGCTCGATATAGCGATCCGCTTCGCGGCGTGAGCAAATTCCGCTTTCGCTGATGTATTTATTTAAACGGACTGATGAGTCGGGCAGCATAAATTCTCCTCTGAAACGCGGAATATACCTTACCTCTTAGCGAGGAAAAACAGGGTTATGCGGCAACGTCGAAATTAAATGTGATCTGCCGCGCCTTTTATCACAAAAGTGTCGCCGCAAACCGGCTGCAATTTTGCGTGGTCAAAACCAGGATAATCAATGCATTACGAATTTCTGCACACCTGTGCTGATGACCGCTACACAGAGAAACAAATGTGCAAGATAAAGCGCCATTTCAGCCCAAACAAAGAGTGAAAAATCGCTTTTAAAGGCCACCATGATGGGGTTATATCAGATCAAGCGGTTAAAAAGCATATTTGCACAAATGTGCAAAATCAGGAGGCGGCGATGGAAAACAGTGACGATATCCGTTTGATTGTGAAGATTGCCCAACTCTATTACGAACAGGACATGACGCAGGCGCAAATTGCCCGCGAACTGGGTATTTATCGGACCACCATCAGCCGCTTACTTAAACGGGGCCGCGAGCAGGGTATTGTCACCATCGCTATCAACTATGACTACAACGAAAACCTCTGGCTGGAGCAGCAACTGAAGCAAAAGTTTGCCCTGAAAGAAGCCGTGGTGGTGTCGGGTCATGATGAAGAGGAAGATACACAACTGGCGGTGATGGGGTTACACGGCGCGCAGTTGCTGGATCGTTTGCTGGAACCGGGTGATATTGTTGGTTTTTCCTGGGGCCGCGCGGTACGCGCACTGGTCGAAAATCTACCGCAGGCGGCGCAATCCCGGCAGTTAATCTGTGTGCCAATTATCGGTGGGCCATCCGGAAAACTTGAAAGCCGCTATCACGTGAACACATTAACCTACGGTGCGGCGGCGAAGCTGAAAGGGGAATCGCATCTCGCAGATTTTCCTGCCTTGCTGGATAACCCATTAATTCGTAATGGGATCATGCAGTCTCAGCACTTTAAAACCATCTCGGCCTACTGGGATAACCTGGATGTCGCCCTGGTAGGGATTGGTTCCCCGGCCATTCGCGATGGCGCTAACTGGCATGCATTTTATGGCGGCGAAGAGAGTGACGACCTGAATGCCCGCCAGGTCGCTGGCGATATTTGCTCGCGCTTTTATGATATTCACGGCGTAACGGTTGATACCAATATGAGTGAGAAAACGCTCTCAATCGAAATGAATAAATTAAAGCAGGCACGTTATTCCATCGGCATTGCCATGGGAGAAGAAAAATACAGCGGAATTATTGGCGCACTACGCGGAAAATATATTAATTGTCTGGTTACGAATAGCGACACAGCGGAACTGTTACTGAAATAAAAAATCTGCCCGACTTTTATCGTAATGAAAAATTACGGCGGGCCTCTGTTACCTAAAATCAGGAGTCTGTTATGCAAACGTGGTTAAATTTGCAGGATAAAACCATTATTGTCACCGGCGGCGCGTCCGGCATTGGCCTGGCAATTGTCGAAGAATTATTAGCACAAGGCGCAAACGTGCAGATGGCCGATATTCACGGTGGTGAGGGTCAATATAAAGGTCATAAAGGCTATCAGTTCTGGCCGACCGATATTTCCAGCGCCAAAGAGGTGAATCATACGGTAGCGGAAATTATTCAGCGCTTTGGACGCATCGACGGTCTGGTCAATAACGCTGGGGTCAATTTCCCGCGTCTGCTGGTCGATGAAAAAGCGCCTGCCGGGCAGTATGAACTTAACGAAGCCGCTTTCGAAAAAATGGTCAATATCAACCAGAAAGGCGTTTTTCTGATGTCTCAAGCAGTGGCGCGACTGATGGTCAAACAACACGATGGCGTGATTGTGAACGTCTCCTCGGAAAGCGGGCTGGAGGGTTCAGAGGGTCAGAGCTGCTACGCCGCCACCAAAGCTGCGCTCAATAGCTTCACGCGCTCCTGGTCGAAAGAGCTGGGTAAGCACGGTATCCGTGTGGTCGGCATCGCGCCGGGAATTCTGGAAAAAACCGGGCTGCGCACGCCGGAATATGAAGAAGCGCTGGCGTGGACGCGAAATATCACCGTTGAGCAACTGCGCGAAGGCTACACCAAAAATTCCATTCCTATTGGGCGTTGCGGAAGATTAGCGGAAGTAGCTGATTTTGTTTGTTATCTGCTGTCCGAACGCGCCAGCTACATCACCGGAGTAACCACTAACATTGCGGGCGGCAAAACGCGCGGCTAAGGAGGCTTTATGGTCAATGCCATTTTTTGCGCCCACGGCAAATTAGCCTGCGCCATGCTGGAATCAGTCCAGATGGTATACGGTGACGCCAGGGTCGAGGCAGTTGAATTTGTACCCGGCGAAAACGCCGGAGACATTGTGGCAAAGCTGGAAAAGTTAGTGAGTATTCACGGTCATTGCGAGTGGCTAATCGCCGTGGATTTACAGTACGGCAGCCCGTGGAATGCAGCAGCGACGCTTGCGATGCGCAATCCGCACCTGCGGGTGATCAGCGGCCTTTCCCTGCCACTGGCGCTCGAACTGGTCGATAACCAGGACAGCATGAATGTTGATGAACTGTGTGAACACCTGACGCAAATCGCCAGGCAAGCCTGCGTCGTCTGGAAACAACTGGCAACGGCAGAGGAGGATTTCTGATGAACATTACGCTCGCCCGCATTGATGACCGCCTGATCCACGGCCAGGTCACCACCGTCTGGTCGAAAGTGGCTAACGCCCAGCGCATTATTATCTGCAATGACGAAGTTTATAACGATGAAGTTCGCCGGACATTATTGCGCCAGGCCGCCCCGCCGGGAATGAAAGTTAACGTGGTCAATATTGAAAAAGCAGTCGCGGTGTATCACAACCCGCAATATCAGGACGAAACCGTTTTTTATCTTTTCACCCGACCTCAGGATGCCTTAGCGATGGTTCGCCAGGGCGTAAAAATCGGCACCCTGAATATTGGCGGAATGGCCTGGCGGCCCGGTAAAAAACAGTTAACCAAAGCGGTTTCATTAGATGACGATGATATTAACGCATTTCATGAGTTAAATAATCTTGGCGTCACGCTGGATTTACGCGTTGTCGCGTCAGATCCTTCAATCAATATTATTAACAAAATAAAAGAACACTTAGTCGCAAATTAAATAATAGCGCCTGTGTATATATGCTTTAACAGGCAGGGATGACGACACTTAAAAGGTGACACATAATGGAAATAAGTACCCTACAAATCATAGCCATATTTCTTTTTTCCTGTATTGCCGGAATGGGCAGCGTGCTGGATGAGTTTCAAACCCACCGCCCACTGATCGCCTGTACGGTTATCGGCTTAATACTCGGTGATTTAAAAACCGGCATTATGCTCGGCGGCACACTGGAGCTTATCGCGCTCGGCTGGATGAACGTCGGCGCGGCGCAGTCTCCGGATTCCGCGCTCGCCAGCATTATCTCCGCCATTCTGGTTATCGTTGGTCAGCAAAGCATCGCCACCGGAATCGCCATCGCGTTGCCTGTGGCTGCCGCAGGCCAGGTGCTGACGGTGTTTGCCCGCACCATCACCGTAGTGTTCCAACACGCGGCGGATAAAGCCGCGGAAGAGGCGCGGTTTCACACTCTCGATATTCTGCATGTCTCCGCGCTTGGCGTGCAGGCGCTGCGCGTCGCCATTCCGGCACTGATTGTCTCGCTGTTCGTCAGCGCCGATATGGTGAGCAATATGCTGAGCGCCATTCCCGAATTTGTAACCCGTGGATTGCAGATTGCTGGCGGTTTTATCGTGGTGGTCGGTTACGCCATGGTGCTTCGCATGATGGGCGTGAAATATTTGATGCCTTTCTTTTTCCTCGGTTTCCTCGCAGGTGGCTACCTCGATCTCAGTTTGCTGGCTTTCGGTGGCGTTGGCGTGATCATGGCCCTGCTCTACATCCAGCTAAATCCACAGTGGCGTAAAGCCGCACCGCAAACGCAGGTTACCTCTGCCACCGCCCTTGACCAGCTTGACGACTAACGGAGCCCATCATGGAACAGAGAAAAATTACACGCAGCGATCTGGTGAGCATGTTTCTGCGCTCCAACCTGCAACAGGCGTCCTTCAACTTTGAACGCATTCATGGGCTGGGCTTTTGCTACGACATGATCCCCGCCATCAAACGACTCTATCCATTAAAAGAGGATCAGGTTGCGGCGCTCAGGCGACACCTGGTGTTCTTCAATACCACGCCAGCCGTATGTGGTCCGGTCATCGGCGTGACCGCCGCCATGGAAGAAGCGCGGGCTAACGGTGCAGAAATTGATGACGGCACCATTAACGGCATCAAAGTCGGCTTGATGGGACCATTGGCAGGGGTTGGCGATCCACTGGTCTGGGGAACCCTGCGTCCGATTACCGCCGCGCTCGGCGCATCTCTGGCACTTTCGGGCAACATTCTCGGTCCGCTGCTGTTCTTCTTTATTTTCAACGCGGTGCGTCTGGCGATGAAGTGGTATGGCCTACAGCTCGGCTTTCGCAAAGGGGTGAATATCGTCAGCGATATGGGCGGGAATGTGCTGCAAAAACTCACTGAAGGCGCGTCGATTCTCGGACTGTTTGTGATGGGCGTGCTGGTCACCAAATGGACGTCGATCAACGTACCGTTGGTGGTTTCACAAACGCCTGCCGCCGATGGCTCCACCATCACCATGACCGTGCAGAACATTCTCGACCAACTTTGCCCTGGTTTGCTGGCGCTCGGTCTGACGCTGTTGATGGTGCGTCTGCTCAACAAAAAAATTAACCCCGTATGGCTGATCTTTGCCCTGTTTGGCTTAGGGATTATCGGCAATGCGCTGGGCTTCCTGTCCTGATTCTTCGCCCCGGCGCGGCTGCCGGGGCCATCGCTCAACATGAGGTGGTTTATGAAAACAACAGCTCTGCGTCTTTACGGTAAACGTGACCTGCGTCTGGAAACCTTTGACCTTCCTGAAATGCAGGAAGATGAAATTCTGGCGACAGTGGTCACCGACAGCCTGTGTCTTTCCTCCTGGAAAGAGACCAATCTGGGCGAAAACCACAAAAAAGTGCCCGACGATGTAGCAACCCATCCCATCATCATCGGCCATGAGTTTTGCGGCGATATTCTGGCCGTCGGTAAAAAATGGCAGCATAAGTTCCAGCCCGGCCAGCGCTATGTGATTCAGGCTAACCTGCAACTGCCGGATCGCCCGGACTGCCCCGGTTACTCCTTCCCGTGGGTGGGCGGCGAAGCCACACATGTGGTTATCCCAAATGAGGTTATGGAACAGGATTGCCTGCTGGCATACGACGGCGAAACCTACTTTGAAGGCTCGCTGGTTGAACCGCTTTCCTGCGTGATTGGCGCGTTCAACGCCAACTATCATCTTCAGGAAGGTAGTTATAACCACACAATGGGGATTCGCCCGCAAGGACGCACGCTGATCCTCGGCGGCACCGGTCCAATGGGGCTGCTGGCGATTGATTATGCGCTGCATGGGCCGGTTAACCCGTCGCTGTTAATCGTCACCGATACCAATAACGACAAGCTGAGCTACGCGCGGAAACACTATCCGTCAGAGCCGCAAACGCTGATTCATTATCTCAATGCAACCGACGCCTCGTACGAGACGTTAATGGCGCTCAGCGGCGGCCACGGTTTCGACGATATTTTCGTTTTCGTGCCCAATGAAGGGCTGGTTACCCTCGCCTCTTCGCTGCTGGCGGCCGACGGCTGTATGAACTTCTTCGCCGGGCCGCAGGATAAACACTTCAGCGCGCCGATTAATTTCTACGATGTGCATTATGCATTTACCCACTACGTGGGCACGTCAGGCGGCAATACCGACGACATGCGCGCGGCGGTCAAACTGATCGAAGAGAAAAAAGTGCAGGCCGCAAAAGTGGTAACACATATTCTTGGGTTGAATGCCGCGGGCGAAACCACGCTTGAATTGCCTGCCGTCGGCGGCGGGAAAAAGCTGGTGTATACCGGAAAATATCTGCCGCTGACTTCACTCACGCAGATCCAGGATGAAGGACTGGCGGCGATTATGACACGTCATCAGGGAGTCTGGTCCGGTGAAGCGGAGCAATACCTGCTCGCTCATGCAGAGGCAATTACCCATGATTAATCGCGAGACTCAACTGTGCATGTCGCTTGCCGGTCGCCCCGGCAACTTCGGCACGCGCTTTCACAATTATCTGTATGAAAAACAGGGGCTGAATTTCATCTATAAAGCGTTCACTACCCAGGATATTGCAGCAGCGGTGAACGGCGTTCGCGCGTTGGGGATTCGCGGCTGCGCCGTGTCGATGCCGTTTAAAGAAAGCTGCATGCCCTTTCTCGATGCTATCGATCCGTCGGCAAAAGTCATTGATTCAGTGAATATTATTGTGAATGACGACGGCAGGCTGACCGGGTTTAACACCGACTACATCGCGGTGAAAAACCTGATTATTCACCACCAGCTTAATAGCGCCGCACGCGTGATGATTCGCGGCAGCGGCGGCATGGGCAAAGCGGTGATTGCCGCCTTTCGCGACGCGGGGTTTACGGATGTCGTCATCGCCGCCCACAACTGCGAGAGCGGCCCGGCGCTGGCGAAGCAGTATGGGTTCCAGTGGCAGCCGCAACCGGAAGGTATCGCCTGCGACATTCTGGTTAACGTGCCCCCTGTCGGCATGAGCGGTGGTAAAGAGAGCCATGAGCTGGCCTTCAGCGAGGCAATGATCTCTACGGCAAGCGTCGTTTTTGACGTCGTGGCCTTGCCGCCGGAAACGCCACTCATTCGCCTGGCGCAACGGCTTGATAAGCAGACGATCAGCGGCGCAGAGGTGATTGCTTTACAGGCCGTCGAGCAGTTCGCGATGTATACCGGTGTGCGACCTGATGCGCGGCTGATTACTGAAGCGGCACAATTTGCACGAGAAGGATAAGAAACATCAGCGCCTTAAGGGGCGCTCAGATTGGTGGCAAAGTGCACGTTGTTCATGCCGGATGCGGCGCAAACGCCTTATTCGGCCTACAAAATCGCGATAATTCAATATATTGCAATTATCTTGTAGGTCTGATAACCGTAGCGCATCAGGCAATGCTATGTTTGTCATCAGTCTCAGCGCCAGGTTCAATACGCGACATCGTGAGCCATGTCAGTAAGCGGTTAAATTCACAGTGGTAGCATGCCTTCCGTGATTTCTTACTAACCGGAGAAGTAATGGAACTGCTTTTATTGAGTAACTCGACGCTGCCGGGAAAAGCCTGGCTGGAACATGCGCTGCCGCTGATTGCTGAACAGTTGCAGGGTCGCCGTTCCGCGGTGTTTATTCCTTTTGCTGGCGTAACGCAAACCTGGGATGATTACACCGCCAAAACGGCTGCAGTTCTTGCCCCACTTGGCATTTCTGTCACCGGTATTCATAACGTTGCCGATCCTGTTGCCGCGATTGAAAATGCGGAGATCGTGATTGTCGGCGGTGGCAACACTTTCCAGTTACTGAAAGAATGCCGTGTGCGCGGTCTGCTGGCACCGATTGTTGACGTAGTGAAACGCGGCGCGCTGTATATTGGCTGGAGCGCAGGCGCTAACCTCGCTTGCCCAACCATTCGCACGACCAACGATATGCCGATTGTCGATCCGCAGGGCTTCGATGCGCTGAATCTGTTCCCGCTGCAAATCAACCCGCACTTCACCAACGCGCTGCCGGAAGGTCACAAAGGTGAAACGCGCGAGCAGCGTATTCGCGAATTACTGGTGGTAGCGCCAGAACTGACGATTATTGGTCTGCCGGAAGGTAACTGGATCACCGTAAGTAAAGGTCACGCTACGCTTGGCGGCCCGAATACCACTTATGTGTTTAAGGCCGGTGAAGAAGCCGTGCCGCTGGAAGCGGGTCACCGTTTTTAAGTGAATTGCCGGATGCATGATCCGGCATCTTGTACATAGTGCCTGATGCGACGCTTAACGCGTCTTATCAGGCCTACAGGATTCACAATATTAATACTCGTCCCGTCCCTCATCTTCATCTGGCTGTTCCAGTACGCTGTAAGCCACCGAACAAAACAGCGAGTTCAGACGCTGCATATCTCCCAATAAACCTAAATGTAGCGAACTGGTTTCAATACTCTGCACGTTTTGCTGATGCAGGCGATCGACGTGGGCATGGGAATAGCGGCGATTAAGAATGCGAAAGCGATGCTTACTGCGACGTAAACGGCGAGCGCTGGTGACATCGCCAGAGAAGAACACCGACATTGCCAGTTTTAAATTGCTGAGCAATTGCTCATAGAGCGCATCCAGTTCCTTCAACCCATCAAGCGAAAACGCCCGCCGTGCTGCCAGTGATTTGTCGGCAATTTCGCTGCCCATGCGCTCGACAATATCGGAAGCCTGCTCAAGGTTGAGCGCCATTTCGATAATCTCCGCCCAGCGACGTGATTCTTCTTCCGCCAACTCTTCTTTTGGCATCCGCGCCAGATAAAGTTTAATCGCGGTGTAGAGGACGTTGATATCATCCGCCAGCTTGCGCAACTCCTTCTCTTCACGCGGTTCGCCGTGCATCACTTTATTCAGCCCTTCCATCATCTGTTCCATCGCGTCACCGATGCGCAGTGTTTCACGGGCGGCATTCGCCAGAGCAAGGGTCGGCGTATCCAGCGCGCTGACATCCAGATGTTTTGGTTTCAGATGGGCATCCAGTTCGGGTTCATCGCGAATAATGGTTTTGCAAAACCGTGCCATCGGGTCGACAAATGGCAGCATCGCCAGACAGCGCACAAGGTTATAGAAGACGTGGAAATAGATAACCAGTTCCGCTTTCGGCAAAGGCAGTTTATCCATTGATTCTGCCAGAACGTGGACAAACGGCAGGATAATCAGGCTCCCCACCAGCTTAAAAAGCAGGCTGCCCAACGCGACACGACGTGCGGCAGCATTAGCGGCGCTATTGTTGAGCATCGCCAGCAAGCCGGAACCAAGGTTAGCGCCAATAACCAGGCAGAGCGCCACCGGGAAAGAGATAATGCCCGCAGCAGTCAGAGTCGCAGTCAGCAGTACCGCGGCAAGGCTGGAGTAGCTGATAATGGCGAACATCGCGCCAATCAGCGCATCCAGCAGAATATCGCCGGTCAGCGAGGCAAAGATCACCTGAACACCGTTCGCCTGGGTGATCGGCGTTACGGCCTGCACAATCAACTCCAGTGCCAGCAAAATCAACCCAAGGCCAATACCGACGCGGCCCAATTGCCCGGCGCGCGACTGCTTGCGTCCGAGGAAAAAAATTACGCCGATAAAAATAAGTAGCGGCGACAACCAGGATAAATCGAAGGTGAGAACCCGCGCCATCAGCGCCGTTCCGACGTCGGCCCCCAGCACAATCACCAGCGCAGGCGCGAGAGCAACCAGATCCTGGGCAACAAACGACGTCACCAGCATGGTGGTGGCATTACTGCTCTGCACCAGTGCCGTAACGCCAATCCCCGCACAGAAGGCGAGCGGCTTTTTTTCGACGCTCCGGCTAAGGACAGTACGCAGTCGTGCGCCAAAGACACGCATTACGCCTGTTCGAACAATATGCGTCCCCCAGACCAACAGGGCGACGGCAGAAAGCAGGTGAAGCAGTGTTAACACGAGTTCAGGTTCTCCTTATCGTTATATGTGCCTGAAACAGTTCCGGAAGCGCTTTTCCGGTCTGATATAAGTCCAGTATATGTGTTTACTATCAATAAAGAGACAGGGCACTCCGTGAGTGCCCTGTTTGTTGTAAAGAAAAGTGACAGATTTGTGAATCAGTCCGCGTCATACCCCAGATTCGGCGCCAACCAGCGTTCAACATCAGAAACGCTCATACCTTTACGGCGGGCATAGTCTTCAACCTGATCGCGCTGAATTTGTGCCACTGCGTAGTACTTGCTGTCCGGATGGCTGAAGTACCAACCCGAAACTGATGCGCCAGGCCACATAGCGAAAGATTCCGTGAGTTTCATGCCGGTGTGTTTTTCCACTTCCAGCAGCTCCCAGATGGTGGCTTTTTCCGTATGTTCCGGGCAGGCCGGATATCCTGGTGCCGGGCGGATGCCCTGATAGTTTTCGCGGATCAGGTCTTCGTTGCTGAGATTTTCATTCGGCGCGTAGCCCCAGTAGACTTTACGCACGCGCTCATGAAGATATTCTGCAAAGGCTTCGGCTAAACGGTCGGCAAGCGCTTTCACCATGATTTTATTGTAATCATCGTGCTGCGCTTCGAAGGCATCAGCCAGCGCGTCCTCTTCCAGCCCGCCAGTTACGGCAAATGCACCGATGTAATCCGCTTTGCCGGAGAGTTTCGGTGCCACAAAATCAGCGAGGCAGTAGTTAGCAAAGCCGGTTTTTTCCGTCTGTTGGCGCAGATGGTGGCTGATATTAATCACATGCGTGCGTGTTTCATCACGATAGATTTCAATGTCGTCACCCACCCGGTTTGCCGGGAACAGGCCAACCACGCCGCGCGGATTCAGCGATTTTTCAGCGCTTAATTTATCCAGCATGTCGTTAGCGTCTTTAAACAGGCGTTTTGCCTCTTCGCCCACCACTTCATCTTCCAGAATGCGCGGATATTTTCCGGCCAGCGACCAGGTCATAAAGAACGGCGTCCAGTCGATATAGTTACGCAGCGTTTCGATGCTGGCTTCGACTTCCTGCACGCCGAGACGGTGCGCTACAGGCGGCGTATAGGCCTGCCAGTCAAAAGCGAAATCGTTATCGCGCGCCGCTTCCAGCGTGACCGGTGGCGTGCGCGGTTTCTTGCGCCCGTGCTGAATACGCACGGTTTCGTACTCTTTGCGGGTACGAGCGACAAAGTCGTCACGCTGAGTGTCGGAAAGCAGCGCCGCCACAACACCAACGGTGCGCGAGGCGTTTTGCACGTAAACCGTCGGGCCGCTGTAGTTTTGCTCGATTTTCACCGCTGTATGCGCTTTTGAGGTAGTCGCGCCGCCAATCAGTAGCGGAATGGTGAAGCCCTGACGCTCCATCTCTTTCGCCACGTTGACCATTTCGTCCAGCGACGGCGTGATCAGCCCCGAAAGACCAATCAAATCAGCATTCACCTCTTTGGCAGTGCGGAGGATTTTTTCCGCTGGCACCATCACGCCGAGATCAACAATTTCATAGTTGTTACATTGCAGCACCACACCAACAATATTTTTACCGATATCGTGCACGTCACCCTTCACGGTGGCGATCACCATCTTACCGTTGGTTTTACCCTGCTCTTTGCTGGCTTCAATATACGGTTCGAGATACGCCACCGCCTGCTTCATAACGCGTGCCGATTTCACCACCTGCGGCAAAAACATTTTCCCTTCACCAAACAGGTCACCGACGACGTTCATTCCGTCCATCAGCGGCCCTTCAATCACTTCAATCGGGCGAGCGGCTTGTTGACGAGCTTCTTCAGTGTCCTGTTCGATAAACTCAGTAATGCCTTTGACCAACGAGTACTCCAGGCGTTTCTTCACGTCCCACGAGCGCCACTCCGCCTGTTGGGCGTTGGCGGTGTCGTCGGTTTTACTGCCGCGATATTTTTCGGCAAGTTCCAGTAAACGCTCTGTACCATCGTCGCGACGGTTAAGGATCACATCTTCCACCGCGTCGCGCAGTTCCGCAGGCAGATCGTCGTAAATCGCCAGTTGTCCGGCGTTGACGATCCCCATATCCATACCGTTACGGATGGCGTAGTAGAGGAACACCGCGTGAATAGCTTCGCGCACCGGGTCGTTGCCACGGAACGAGAAGGAAACGTTGGAGACGCCACCGGAGATGAGTGCGTACGGCAGTTCGCGTTTGATGTCTTCGCACGCGCCGATGAAATCCTGCGCGTAATTGTTATGCTCTTCAATCCCGGTGGCGACAGCGAAGATGTTCGGGTCGAAAATGATATCTTCCGGCGGGAAGCCGACTTCCTCGGTGAGGATTTTGTACGCCCGACGGCAAATCTCGATTTTCCGTGCGCGGGTATCGGCCTGGCCCTGTTCGTCAAAGGCCATTACCACCACCGCCGCACCGTAACGGCGTAATAATTTGGCATGATGGATAAAGGTTTCAACGCCCTCTTTCATCGAGATAGAGTTAACAATGCCTTTGCCCTGAATACACTTCAGTCCTTTTTCGATGACGTCCCATTTCGAAGAATCGATCATAATCGGCACGCGAGCGATATCCGGCTCGCCAGCAATCAGACTGAGGAAACGCACCATCGCCGCTTCGGCGTCGAGCATCCCTTCATCCATGTTGATATCGATAATCTGCGCGCCGTTTTCCACCTGCTGACGCGCCACGTCCAGCGCCTCGCTATATTTCTCTTCTTTGATCAGGCGTTTGAACTTAGCGGAACCGGTTACGTTAGTTCGTTCACCAACGTTAACAAACAAACTATCGTCGCCAATGTTCAGCGGCTCCAGTCCGGACAAACGGCAGGCTACGGGGATATCAGGCAGTTTGCGCGGTGCTAATCCTTCAACTGCACGGCTCATCGCAGCAATATGTTGTGGCGTCGTGCCACAGCAGCCGCCGACAATATTCAGGAAACCCGATTCAGCCCATTCGCGAATCTGTTTCGCCATTGTGTCAGCATCGAGATCGTATTCACCAAAGGCGTTTGGCAGTCCGGCATTCGGGTGCGCGGTGACGTAGCATTCGGCAATACGCGAAAGTTCCTGCACGTACTGACGCAGTTCGTCTGGCCCCAGTGCGCAGTTGAGGCCAAAGGTCAGCGCTTCGGCATGCCGCAGGGAGTTGTAAAATGCCTCGGTTGTCTGACCGGAGAGCGTGCGCCCGGAGGCGTCGGTAATGGTGCCGGAAATCATAATCGGCAACTCCACACCCAGCGCTTCAAACTCGGTTTTCACCGCAAAGACCGCCGCTTTCGCGTTAAGAGTGTCGAAAACAGTTTCAATCAGAATCAGATCTACACCGCCTTCCACCAGCGCTTTGGTGGATTCACGATAAGCCGCCACCAGTTGGTCAAAGGTGATATTGCGAAATGCCGGATCGTTTACATCCGGAGAAATAGATGCTGTGCGATTGGTTGGGCCGAGAACACCAGCAACGTAGCGTGGTTTCCCCGGCGTGCGGGCGGTCCACTCGTCAGCGCAGGCACGTGCCAGTTTCGCTGCTGCAAAGTTGATTTCTGCTGACAGGGATTCCATCTGGTAATCCGCCATCGCAATAGTCGTGGAGTTGAAGGTGTTGGTTTCGATGATATCCGCGCCCGCTTCAAAGTAAGCGTTGTGGATCGCGGCAATCACATCAGGTTTACTGAGTACCAGCAGGTCGTTGTTGCCTTTTAGATCGCACGGCCAGTCGGCAAAACGCTCACCGCGAAAATCGGCTTCGTTCAGACGATAATTCTGGATCATGGTGCCCATACCGCCGTCCAGCACCAGAATACGTTCATTTAACTGCGCACGCAGTTGTTCAACTTTGCTGCTCACACTTGCTCCCGACACGCTCAACCCAGATTTAATAAAAATTCAACAAACCATACTGGCACAAACGCATCAGTGGTAAAAGCGACCACTACGCAACATGAGATTTGTTCAACATTAACTCATCGGATCAGTACAGCAACTGTTGCATTAGTTAACAATAAAAATGAAAATGATTTCCACGATACAGAAAA
Source organism: Escherichia sp. MOD1-EC5950 (assembly GCF_002965345.1). Lineage (NCBI taxonomy): Bacteria > Pseudomonadati > Pseudomonadota > Gammaproteobacteria > Enterobacterales > Enterobacteriaceae > Escherichia > Escherichia sp. MOD1-EC5950. The sequence goes on along the minus strand of NZ_PTSR01000033.1, from coordinate 2,756 downwards.
AGGAGGCTGTCATGGTCGCACCCATTCCCGCAAAACGCGGTAGAAAACCTGCCGCAACCAGCGCCCCCGCGACTGGACAGGTTCAGTCTTTAACGCGTGGCCTGAAATTACTGGAGTGGATTGCCGAATCCAATGGCAGTGTGGCACTAACCGAACTGGCACAGCAAGCCGGATTACCCAATTCCACCACCCACCGTCTGCTAACCACTATGCAACAACAGGGCTTTGTGCGTCAGGTCGGTGAGCTGGGTCACTGGGCGATCGGCGCGCATGCATTTATGGTCGGTAGCAGTTTTCTCCAGAGCCGTAATTTGTTAGCTATTGTCCATCCTATACTGCGCGATCTGATGGAAGAATCTGGCGAAACGGTCAATATGGCGGTGCTCGATCAAAGCGATCACGAGGCGATTATTATCGATCAGGTGCAGTGTACGCATCTGATGCGAATGTCCGCCCCTATTGGCGGTAAATTGCCGATGCATGCTTCCGGTGCCGGTAAAGCCTTTTTGGCTCAACTGAGTGAAGAACAGGTGACAAAGCTGCTGCATCGCAAAGGGTTACATGCCTATACCCACGCGACGCTGGTTTCTCCTGTGCATTTAAAAGAAGACCTCGCGCAGACACGCAAACGCGGTTATTCATTTGATGATGAAGAACATGCGCTGGGACTGCGTTGCCTGGCTGCGTGTATTTTCGATGAACACCGCGAACCGTTTGCCGCAATTTCAATTTCCGGGCCGATTTCACGTATTACCGATGACCGCGTGACTGAGTTTGGCGCGATGGTAATTAAAGCGGCGAAGGAAGTGACGCTGGCGTATGGTGGAATGCGGTGACTTTTCGCCTCTGATTTATACAAACCGCACGCTAAACCGCTGTCTGCGCCGATATGCATAAACATCTTCCACATGTCCTTCGCGGATGCGGTTTTGTAGAGCGCGCCAGTAATCGGCGCGGAACAGGTCGGCGTGCATTTCCTCGAACAGTGGACCAATGCGTGGGTCGGCGCATAGCCAGTGGCGGAACTCTTCCGGGAAAACATCGCCCGGCGAGACGCTATACCACGGTTCGCTGGCGAGTTCGTCTTCCGGGTAGCGCGGCGGTGGGATGTCGCGGAAATTCACTTCCGTCATGTAGCAAATTTCATCGTAATCATAAAACACCACGCGCCCGTGTCGGGTGACGCCAAAGTTTTTAAACAGCATATCACCGGGGAAAATATTGGCGGCGGCAAGCTGGCGAATAGCGTTGCCGTACTCTTCTATAGCATCACGCAGTTGCTGACCCTCAACCTGTTCAAGCCAAATATTGAGAGGCACCATCCGCCGTTCGATATAGAGATGGCGAATCACAATTTGTTCGCCCAGATCGGTGATTTTTTCTGGCGCTTCCTGAAGCAGCAAATCCATTAATGACGGGGAAATATGTCGCTTCTCCAGTACAAAGTTTTCAAACTCCTGGGTATCCGCCATCCTTCCTACGCGATCGTGCTCTTTTACCAGTTGATAGCAGGCGCGGACGTGAGCCGCTGACATCTCTTTCTGCGGGGCGAATTTGTCTTTGATGACTTTGAATACCCGATCAAAGCCCGGCAGCGTGAACACCAGCATGACCATCCCACGAATGCCCGGCGCTTCAATAAACTGCTCATTACATCCTTGTAAATAAACGAGATATTCACGGTAACTTTCGGTTTTGGCATGCTTCTGGCAACCGATAGCCATATACAGTTCTGCGGTAGTTTTACCCGGCAGAATCTCCCGTAGCCACTCGACCAGTGCGGCAGGCAGCGGCGCGTAAACCATAAAATAGGATCGCGCGAAGCCAAAGACGATGCTCGCTTCGGCGGTCGTCGTCAGGCAGGTATCAATAAACAACTCGCCGTCGTCCGTCTGGTGGATCGGCAGCAAAAATGGCAACGTGCCGGAAGGCGTTATCAGTTTGCCCACCAGCCAGGCGGCTTTATTACGGTAAAACAGTTCGTTCGCCACCTGTAGATGACTTTCAGCGAGGTTATCTGTCCCCAGCGTTTCCGTCAGATGAAGAATGATATAGTTGATATCACGGCTTTTATTCTGCCAGCGCAGGCGTAGCGGCAAGTCGCTAATAACGCGCATCAGCAGTGATTCCCAGCCGTGATCGGGGTAAAAGTCTTTGGCCAGCGGGCGCGGAATGGTACGAAAGCGGCGTTCCGGCTGGGAGCTAAAGATAAAAAGCCGCTCGGGAGTAAGCGAGCGGTGGTCAAATAACCGACAGTATACGGAGTTGAAAAAACTCTCCGCAATCTCGAAGCGCGGGTAGTCCGGCAATAGCCGGGTGTAATGCTCTTTGACGTGCAGTAAAAATGCCGCATTCGTGCTTTGGCCGTTAGTAATGCAGCGTAACTGCTCCACCACCAGACCCACGTGATGATCGTAAAGATGGATACGATTTTTCATCGCCTGCTGGACAGCGTGCCAGTCGGCCTGTTCGAAACGCTGCTGCGCCCCGGAAGTCACTTCGAGGAATCGACCATACTGGGCGTCGAAACCCTGCAAAATTGTTTGTGCAATCAGTAATTCCAGGCCACGCGGCATTTGTTGCCCTCATCGGGAGCTGTGAATTGCCGGATAAGACGCACAAGCGTCACATCAGGCGTTGATTGCCGGATGCGGCGTAAACGCCTTATCCGGCCTACGCGTCTGCAACATTTGTAGGCCTGATAAGACGCGCAAGCGTCGCATCAGGCGCTCATTGCCGGATGCGGCGTAAACGCC
>NZ_PTSR01000032.1:0-36136 GCF_002965345.1 Escherichia sp. MOD1-EC5950 | reverse complement strand
GACTCCGGCTGCCGCCTGGCAGGCTGCGCTGCCAGCTTAACCGGTTGTCGGCGTTGTAGCCGCTGAACGTCGTCAGCGCCCCCTGGGTGCGCATCACCTGGCGGTGCAGACTGTCACGCTCATATTCACTGACCGTGATACCATCCAGCGCCGTCTGGAGCAGATGCCCGCTGCCGTAATAGAGATGGCTGAGGTGCTGCCCGTCCGGCAGGGTAATATCGGTGGGGTTGCCCAGCGCGTCACGCCGGTACTTTATGCTGCCGTGTACGCTGTGCTCTGCCGTCAGCCACCCGCTGCGGTCATACGCGAAGCGCACCCTGTCCGCCTGCATGTGGTGCAGCCGCTCACCTTCTTCCGTGGGAGTGAGCGTCACCTCCGTTATCTGGTCAAGACGGTTGTAGCTGAAGGTCCGTGTACTGTGCTGCGTGTCACTGCGCAACAGGCGGCCCAGCGCATCACGCTCCTGCCGCTCATTGCGCACCCCGCCTTCTGTACCCTGCGTCTGGATGATGACCGGATACCCGCTCGCATTCAGCGCAAACATCCGTATCAGGCCGTCCGGGCGCTGTTCTCCCGTCAGTCGTCCATCCGCATCGTGACTGAACCGGTAAAGCGCCCCGTTGCCGTTGCTCAGGCTGGCAATCCACCCCTCCGCAGTGTAATGCCAGCGCGTCTCCCGTTTCTCTTCATCCGTGTGGAGCGTCAACAGCCCCCGCGGCGTATACTGCCAGCTCTGTATACTGCCCGTAAGACGACGGTGGCTGCTCAGTAATCCCAGCGCGTTCCAGGTGTAACGGTCCTGCTGTTTGCCCGGATGGCTGACTGTCTCCGGCTGTCCCAGACGGTTATAGCTGATGTGTACCGTTTTCCCTTCCGCGTCCGTCACCGCCGTCAGGTTGCCGTCTTCATCGTATTCATAACCCGTGGCGCGCCCTGAACAGTCGGTGTAACGCACCAGTTGACCGCGCGCATCGTGCACCAGCGCAACCAGGCCGCCCCTCGCATCCGTGCGGCTGACTGCCAGCCCCTGTTCATCATACCCGTAGTGCGTGACGCGTCCTTCCGGGTCTGTTTCCTGTATTACCTGACCGTGTTCGTTGTAACCTGCTTTCCACACATGGTCGTCATCCAGCGCACGACGAGTGATTTCATCAAAACTGCCGTTCCACTGCGTCTGTGTCACCCGGCCTGCCGGATCCGTCTCTTTCACCACCCGACTCAGGGTGTCGTATTCCAGCGTTACCCTGCGTTCGCCGGGGAGTTCAACTGCTACGGGAAAATGGTTTTCGTTGTACGTGAAGCGGTACATCCTCCCGCCCGCCGTCCGGTGCGCAGTCACATACGTCTGTTCATCAAACCACCACTGCCACTTATGCCCCGGCCTGCCGGTAACCACCGTCTGCCCGCCAGCAAAATCATAGCGGAACCGGTAATCCTCGCCATCGCTGGTCGAGTGCTCCACCACCCTGGGAACCCCCTCAATCTCTTCCCAGCGGTAGGTACAGGTGAAGCCCGTCGCGTTGCGGTGCTCTGCCATCAGGCCATTTTCATAGGCGAACTGTCGCACTGCCACACCGACCCGGTTCACCACACCGGTCAGTTGCCCGTTATTGTCGTAACGATATTCCACCAGGTTACCGGGACGTCCTCCCTTCACCAGTTCAATATGCGAAAGTCTTTCCCCCGCCGGGGTCATTGTGCGGTGCAATAACAGATGGTGCCCGCTGCTGGAAGCCACCCGCACCAGCCTGCCGTTCTCTCGCCCGAAAGCTATACGCTGTCGGTAGGGCGTCTCCATAAAAAGTAACGGTGCGACGCCGTGGTCATCAAATTCATCAAATATGTAATAGCTGCGGTCGGTGTAATGCAGTACATAGCGTCCGTCATGCAGGCGGCTCAGGTAAAACTGCTCTTCCGGATCGAATATCTGGTGCCCCGGCGTCAGCATGTCTTTCGGATAACTTAACTCACGCCCCTGGCCGCCAATCAGAGTGATATATTTCTCATCGGTGCGCAGGGTTATTTCCCAGTTCAGCCGCCATCCTTTGCCCAGTAGCCCCTCAGTTTCCAGATGGCTGGCATAAAAGCGCGAACAGGTAACAGGCAGGCGGCCCGGCAGGGTGAAATCCGTTTCCGGCAGCAGAATTTTTTGCCCGGTAGTTACATCAACCGGGTTGCTGAACAATCCCATAGCGGCCTCGGAAATGCCCATCCCGGCAATTTCGCCACCAATAAATTTTGCCGCGCATTTTGTGCCAAATTTCGAGCCCATCTTTGTCGCCTGACGCGAGGCTCCAGCCAGCCCCCCCAGCATTCCGGCGACCACATACAGCACATCCACAACCTGACGCAGCCAGTCCGGGATTTCCGGGCTGATTTCCAGTACCGTCTGCGTACCGCCGCCGAGAAAGACATTGGGGGAGCCATCCTCAATCACCGCATCACATTCAGTATGATCATCTTTTCGGGCGGCAGGCTGACTGTTGATGTAGATGTTGCCGGAACCCTGGGCAATGCGGATTTCCGGAGAATGGTCTTCGCATATCACCGTACTCAGTACGGCGCGCGCGGCCGGGCGACTGTTAGTTCTGACATTATCAGATCCGGTCAGAATTTTTCCTGCTGTGGAATGTATCGAGCGCCCGATGGCCTCCCCAAGTTGCAGGACTCCGGAAGCGATCTGATCAGCCAGAAATCCCAGAACAAGTCCGGCAAAAAAACCACAGGTAGCAAAAGCAAAGCTGGCGGCGGCAATAATGGCAATGCCAATGATGGCCCCTATCAAAAAACCGGCAAGGGCGCTGGTGTGGTAGATAGGATCATCCACCCGTGCGGCTTCATACATGATAAAACCTCCCTGTTTTTTAGTTTTTAGCAGGCTGAAAACTGGTCAACCATGCAGTCCATAGCTGGTCGGTGTGCTCATCAAAAGGGCGCTGACTGGTCAGCGTCAACACCAGTACCTTTGCTGACCCGGTGATAAACCCGGCCTGACGCTGATACACTTCTGTTTTTCCAGAACGGTGGGTGGCGAGGATCTGCTCACCTGTCATGGCATCTTCGCCGGCTCCCGCCAGTGCCGTTCCCCGCGAAAGTACCCGATGCTGGCCAAGGTTTTTTTTCATCAATGCTATCTGGCGATCAATGTAGGTCGTCAGGTTTTCCTCTGGCCTGAGCGTGTCGCGGGAAATATTCAGGCTGGGTGATGCTCTCTCATTGCCCGACGGGACGAAGATATTGACGGTGCGGTCAAGAAAAGTTTCAGGCAGGGCAAAGCTGCCCTCCTGAATACGGTAAAGGCTGGTCATAGAAAAAATTCCTTTTATATTTTTTATTCAGAAGCGTCCGGGGTAGGTAACGGGGCAATATCATCCGCAGTCATGGCTTTGCCGCCATCCGGGTTCATATCAATTCCACTGCCAATGAGTTGCATAACATCGCTGGTGTGCAGTAAAAGTTGTTTTCCGCAAAACTTAATCGAGCCATCCTTGTGTAATACAAGCGCTGCATTGCCGCAGCGAAGGGTAAATTGATCGACAACGTCCAGACGATATGTCGTTCCGACATTGATGGTTTGGGCCTGTTTGACGGAAAGCCCATCATTTTTTGTGATGGTGGCATTGCGGTCTTCTCCCACGCTGATGGTTTCATTTTTAACAATGTTTTTTGTGCGATCGACCATGACTGTATGCGTTTCATTGTTTTTTACCGTAGTATTCAGGTCTTTTTCCGCGTGGAACTTCACTTCTTCCGCACCCGTTTTGTCATCAAAGCGCAGCATGTTTCCGTTCGTCGGCCCGCCCTTTAACGAGTGACTGAATATCCCGCTCTGCGACGCCATGCCCGGTAGCCCCCACGGTGGCATGGTGTCCTGGTTGTAGGTGCGCCCGATGATTATCGGTAAATCCGGGTCACCATTTTTAAAGTCCACCAGTACTTCCTGGCCGATGCGCGGGATCTGGATCATGCCGAATCCTTTCCCCGCCCACGGATAGCTGACACGGATCCAGCAGGAGCTGTTTTCGTCATTGTTACCGTAACGATCCCAGCCAAACTGCACCTTCACCCGCCCATATTTATCCGTCCAGATTTCCTGCCCCGCCGGGCCGGTGACGATGGCGCTCTGCGGGCCTTTGGTGTGGGGTTTGCTCAGGGTTCGCTGTGGACGGTAAACTTCGCAGGTGGGGTGCAGTTCAAACGTGGTGACATAGGTAAAATGCTGGTTCTGACCGCTGTGCTGCGCATTATCCCGTAAAAACAGCGTGGTCTGTACCAACAGGTAATCCTGGTTAACTTCTGCCGTCGGATGATTCATCAGCGTGAAGGTGTAGCCCGTCATGAGGGTGCGGATATTTCCCGCCCCGCCAACACGGCTGCCGGGGCTGCGCTGTGCTTCCATACGAATGCGCGTCAGCATCTCACCTTCTCCCGTAGTGAAGTAATCACCAGGCCATTCGTAATGCTCATATTCAGCATGACCGGTATCGCGCGGACTAGCTACGGTACTTTTCAGCAGCGAACGTGGCTTCATAAAATCAAAATCGTCCAGCACCCACTTTCCAGTACGCAGCTTCTCACTGGCCGTAATGGTGTGGATAAACTCCTTATCCAGCTTCAGTCCTTCCTGGTGCCACTCCACCAGCGGCGAGTCCGGGCATGCTTTATGACCATTGATGGCATCAGCCAGCACCAGCGTGTGGCTGTTCTCACTGTGTTCAAACCACCAGTAAATCCCCCATTCCTGCATCAGGCGCTGAATGAAATCAAAGTCAGTTTCACCGTACTGTACCTGCCAGGCGCGGGGCGGATAATTTTCCACCAGCCGCTTTTCCACCGGAAAGGAATATTCATCCAGTACTTCACTGAGAATATCCACCACGGTTTTGTTCTGGAAAGCTTTGTAGTCACTGGTGTGGGTCAGCAGTTTCAGCCACGGTTCAATGCGTAATTCATACGTGACCGAACGTCCCTCATGGCCGACTACCCGCGCAGCGGTCACCAGCCCGCTGATATACCGTTTTCCGCCACCGTCCAGTTCGATACTGACGCACAGATCTCTGCCCACCATCGGCTTGAGCGGCAGATTGGCGGCGGGCGAAACGTAGCCCAGGTTCAGGGTGTCTGGAGTTTTAAGCTGCACAGTGTAGGAAAACAGATTTCCAAGCCCTTCCGAACCATTCATCCCCGCGAACAACAGCATCTGCGGTGGCACCGCACTACCGCTTACAGTGATGTTATGCGCCCCCGGTCCACCGGCTGCAAGCGACGCCACCACATCCTGAACTGCGCCAGCCATATCCGAGATCCCTGCCGCCGCAGCGGCGGCCTGCGCTGCGGCTACCGCCGCTTTCACCAGTCCCGATGGTTCCGGCAGCGCACCAAACAGATCCGCTGCTGCCTGTTCTGCCATCTGTTCGGCTGCATCAGCTACATCTGTTGCGGCTGAACCTGCGCTTACAGCACTACTTTCTCCGGCTATTGGCGGCGTGGTGATGGCTGGCCCACCATTACTGCCAGATTTATTACCCGTAGATACAAAACTCATGATATTTATTCCTTTAATATCGGATTAGAATTTAGCGCCCGGCGGCCAGAAAAAATAAGAAATAACCCGCCACTGTCCATCTTTATAATGAAAAAAACATGTCAGATTTAAATCCCCCGGCAAATGCCAAAATATTTCTTTGATGGGGATATTTCTGAATTCAGGATTTGTTGAGCGATAGGTATTTTCAATTTCTATATAATATTCACCAACAAATTTATAACGAGGTTTTATAAATTCATACGCTGGCTGACCATAGTTATTTAATAGAACATTCTCTTCAACTCCATTATACACACCACTCGCATTCAGATAAGCATGCCCAGGAATATCAGACATGTTATTTTTCGCCCCACCCACTATCAAAAAAATAATCACAGCGTATATTATTTTCATTTTTTTACGCTTTTCACAAAAAAATTAGAACCCGGAACCATTCTATTTAACCGCTCAATGACATTTCCCATATAACGAGAGCGCAGCTCCATACCAATATTCATTAACGCACTGGCATCCCCGGAGAATGGTGTAGTTGCTTTATCTGCATCATCACTATAGTATTCATCAGTAAGATATCCAATAATATGCCCAAGCTCGTGAGACAACCCTATTTGCTCATGACAAATTTTTGATGAACCAAGACATTTAGCTGCAGCAACTATATCTTTAGAGTCAAGTTCCACGTATCGACTATTCCAGAAAATGGAACTCTGACGAAAACTATTTGGATCATCATTATCAATTTTAAACACCACTACATCCCAATACCCATGACGATCAGTCTGAATTATTTCTATTGTGAAAGGTAAATCCTTACCATTAAACTTACTGACAAACTCAGACTTCCCAGAAACGGATAAAAAAATCTTATTATTCCATGTTTGATTAATGACAAAAATAACTTTCCCATGAAAGGTATTTTTCTCCATATCTGTCCAATCAGTTTTTGCATCCCATCTTTTTATCCAATTATATTTCCATCTCAGCAATAATGAGATTGCACCATTTTCACGGTCAATTCTTAAATCTCCCCAGGCATCATTGTCCCTGATATATCGTTTATCCAGCATTAAGTCGTCATAAGCATCGTATGCCTGCTGAATAGCCTCATCATGAGAGTTACCCATGTTCACCTCCTTATATTGCTATATATCCAATAAACCTGAAGATGATTGCTTACCCACCAATGCAGACGGGACCAGGGGTAGCCTGAAGTCAACAAATAGCAATCAACTTGAAGTTCAGGGGTATATTTGTTTCCCATCTACACGTTTATCGTCATATTTTTGTATAGCTATTCTCAGCATTCGTGGGCACATTATTTTTTCTCCAACCGCAGCGCATCCACATACCGCCCCTCGCTGTTCTGCTGCCAGAACCAGCCTTGCCCCTGCTGCGCCTGCGCCAGCATTTTGTCCGGCCAGCCTGGCCACGGCAGGTGGCGCACACCAGGCAATTCCACTATCGGCGCGTCCGGTAGCCCGGTGAGTTCCCGGCTACGCTGCGGTACACGTCGCAAGCCGCGCAGCCACTGCGCCCAGCGCGGCCCCGGCCGCCACATCGCCCACAGTTGATCTGTCTGCTCTGCCAGCCGCCCGCAGCATTCTGTCTGTGGTGAGACATATACTGCCGCCAACTGCGCCAGCCAGTACAACCAGCCCTGCGTGTCATCCAGGCTCTCTTCCAGCCATTCCCGTCCGGCACGCTGATAAATCACCAGCGGCCACGGTCTGCCCGTACTGTCCCGCGATGCGGTCAATACTCCGGTCAGCCATTCATCACGCCCGCCAATGGGGAGAAACCCCGGCGATAGCACAAAACTCCACGGCAATGGGTGGTGCTCCGGCAGCGTCTTTTTCTCACGCGGTGACAGGTGCATCCAGCCGTTGTTTGCTCCAGCCTTCGCAGCATCCGTTCCTTCCGGCAGAACAATATGCCGCCCCTGTCCCAGCCACGTCTGCTGGTTCAGCCATGCCTGCCACACCTGCGCTTCGTTCGCACTCACCCGCCAGCGCACGTAGTCCCGCTGGTCCGGCAGTCTGCCGAACATCGCCGGAGCCGATACTGCCGTAGCCCGGCGCATCAAAGCGTCCTCTCCGGGCAGGCGAAGCGTTGCAGTAGCCCCCGGTTCACCGGGTCAAAATCCCGCCCAGCGGTAATCTCCAGCACCACCCGCCGCCCATCAAAACTGTACTCCACCTGCTGAGTTCCCCGTACCGCTGTCTCCTGCGCGTTACCCGCATCCAGCAGATGAAACAGCGCCCACGGCCCGTTAGTCAGTAGCGTCGAGGTGTCCTGGCGGATGCGCGGGCTGGCGGTGATTTCCGCCATTGAGCCATTACGCGGCCCGGGCCAGCTCACTTTCAGCGGCCTGACCGGGCCGTGAGCGTAACGCAGCACCTGCCCGTCAATGTCAATCACCAGTTCGGTGATGGCAGGGTCCATATCCACGACGCGGACCTGCATCGCCCAGGAGAACTTTTTCCCGCCTTCCCCGTTAAAAAAAACGCTACGGATCTGCTTTGCTTCCTGAAACGGTGTCAGATCCGGCCCGAGCAATGTCATGTTGCCTTCGGTCGGCTTGTAGCGCCACGGGTTACTGGCAGTGTCCGCCAGCGGGGCAAGTTGCTTCGTCCAGAAAGCATCCAGCACGCCGCCGCTGGCAAAGATACGGTTAAAATCATCCGCACTGACTTCCTGTGGGCTGTCAGCAAAGGGGTAGCGTCCGTCAATGGCATCACGGCACTCATCACCGATCACCGCCTCCATTTGCGCATTCAGCACTTCACCCGTTCCGGCGTTGATTTTGCGCGTCCCCTGCTGTGTTAAATCCAGCAGAATATTTTTCAGCGGTGCAGGCAGTTTTGCTGCCTCCAGTTGAAGTTTATCCGCCGCCGAAATGCGGCCCGGTAATGTGCTGGCCGCCAGCGCACTGTCGGCAATGGTGAGCTGGGTGTAATACTCATTGAGCATCGTCAGCAACGAATTAAGCTGTGGTGCGCTGCCCCCTTGTGCGCTGTCCGTACGCCCGGAAACCACTTCCCGCAATGCGGCAAAACGATCATCCACCAGTGTTTTCTCCAGACGTTCTTCCGGATGGATGTCCTGCAACAGCTTCGCCGTCTGTACCGCTTTCCCCGCATTACCGGAAAGCCGATCCTGCGCTCGCTGAGCCATCTGCTTTTGTCTGGCCTGCGCATCCAGCGGCGGCACCAGGGTGGTCTGATCTACCACGACTTTACTCAGCCGCATCAGCGGGGAATCAGGTGAGGCCAGAGTACGCAGCACCTGAAGGTCATACGCCAGTCCGGGGCTGCCGTCTTCCCCAGCGCTGTTGATGCTGTGAATGCTTGCCAGAAAATCCTGCCAGCGGCGGGCATATTCAGCGAGGTACAGGCGACGGACTTCACGGGTAATCGGGAGTTCCTGTCCCGGTAACTGGCTCATTACAATCTCAGTCGTTTTTTTTTGCGCACTTTCGCGCCCCATCACCCAGGCGTCATCCGCTGATGCGGCGGCGACAAACTCCGACAGCCGTTTGTCGAACAGTTCCCGGTAGCCTTCGCGGGTGAAGATGCCAGGCACGCCACGATCTAATGGCGCACCATCCGTGCGGACAAAAACCGTTCCCGCATCCGCGCCCACGGCACGAACCAGCGAAAACTCCTGCGGCGCTTCGCTCTCCATAGAAGCCAGTGCACGAGTATAGATACGCTCGGTGCTGGTATGACCGTCAAGAAAGGCTCGCGCCAGGCGGATCAGCCCCTCATCTTTTTCGTATGGCGAATGCACCACGCGACTGCCGTCAAACAGAGCATCGATATGTTCCAGCACGGCTGCGCGACCGCCGAAATCCGCCACGCTGTCGCGGTTGTTCAGATCGTTCAACACCCAGGCGTGGATCTCCGCGGCGTTGTATTTGTCCTCGTGGTCTTTATCGAGGTTCAGCAGCAGATAAACATGCAGAGCGTCATAGGCAGCTTTACTGTCCTGACGGGCAATCGCATCCGAAAGTACGTATTCCATGCGCTTCACCAACGGCGGTAGCAGTAACTGGTCAAGCAGGCGGTCATACAAGGATGCCACGCTCTCCATCACCGGAGGGACGCTGTAAAGACCATAACGCCAGGCCAGCGGCGGTGAGTCCGGATCCAACCCCGGCCAGGCAGAGAGCGCCCGCGCCTGGTTCAGTAATGCGGGAACCGGCTGCATGGCGGGTTTTCCGGTATAGGCTTTGACGTCATCATCCAGTTGGGTCGTCCGGTTGGTGATTTCATGCAGATAATCGCTGTTACCCTGCTGGCTGCCCTGCATTCCCTGCCACAACCAGAAAGCCAGCGCCAGTACCAGCAGATGCCCACCGGTACGCAGCAGGCGGTAACGCCAGGCCCACTGAAGGTTCGGCTCCACCATGTGCGCTTCACGGAAGATAAATTTAGTCAGCAGGTCATGGAGAAAATAGCTTCGGTTGCCATCCGGCAGAGTATGGGACGGAGACTCCTCGTTCCCTTTTATTGCCCGGACAAAACGCTGCCAGATGCCCGTCTGGTCTGCTACGGCGTCTGCCTGCGCCTGTGCGGCACTGGTGAAAAATACCCCGCGCAGGGTGTTGTTAAGCTGGGTAGCATCGAATTTTGAATCGAGGAAAATCTGTTCAATGGCTTCCAGCAATGGCGTGCCCAGCGCGGCAAATTCACGCGGGAAGCGGTAGAGCCGTTGGCGGCTTTTAAGGTCGTACTCTTCCTGCAACCGACTATCCATCCCCTGATCCAGCCGCAGCGTCAGATTTGCCAGTTCCTGACCACAGAGCGCATGCAGTGACTGCGAATCACTGGCGTGACGCCTGCGGCTGTATGGCAGAGTAAAGCCCCAGACCTGAGCACGCAGGTGACTGGTCAATCCACGGAAATACTCCGTAAAGCCGGGTAGCAGATCCATTTTGGTGACAACCAGATAAACCGGGAAACGAATGCCCAGTGTCTCCCGCAGTTCCGCCAGCCGCGCACGTAGGGCTGCACAGGCAGCCAGCCGTTCAGCCGGGGATTGTGCGGTCAAATCTGCCACATTCAGCGTCAAAATTACGCCGTTCAGCGGCGCGCCGGGACGGTGTTTACGCAGTAGCCCCAGAAATCCCTGCCATTCCCCGGCGTTGCGCTGGGTTGCACTGATTTCACCGCCATCATCGTGGCGGGCATAGCGCCCGGCGGTGTCAATGAGCACAGCCTCATTAGTAAACCACCAGTCGCAGTGCAACGTGCCGCCGCCCGGCACGGTGAGGATATGCGCGGTCTGCTCCATCTGTTCCGCCAGCGGAAACTGTAGCCCGGTGTTAAGCAGCGCGGTGGTTTTACCATCACCGGGGCTGCCGATAACCATGAACCACGGCAGTTCGTACAGAAAGCGTTTCCCTTCCAGGACCTTACGCCAACCAGGTAGATCCACACGCAGTTGTTTCAGTTGTCGGATGGCGCGGTTGAAAATATGGCTGACGGTGCGCAGATCGGCCTTAATTTCCCCTGCCACCGGTACGTCTTCCCCGCGCGGATGCAAGAAACGGCGCAGCAGTTGTTCATCCAGACGCAACGCCCGCCAAAGCCGGTACAGGCCATACAGCGCATAGCTCAGCAGGATCATGCCGATTAGCGTCAGACGCAGCCACAGCGGCGCAAACGGGCGAACGTCACCGAAGGCCAGCAACGGTGAGACAAAGCCGATAACCAGGCACAGAACCGTCACGCCAATGATGCTCATCGACCAATTCACCAGCCACAGCGCGAGGAACATTAGTAACAGAACGATAGTGACTACCCTACTCCCCACGGATGCAAGCGGATGCAGGGTATCAAACGCCACCAGCGGCCCGAGAAACCAGACCAGTAGCGCCAACGCCACCACGCAGACAACGACCAGCGCACGGCGGGAAAACAGCAGACTGAGAAATTTTTGCATTATTGTTCCACCACCAGAATCTCCACCCGGCGGTTCTGCGCCCGTCCGGTTTTAGTGCGGTTATCGGCCACCGGTACGGTATCCCCCTTCCCGACACCCCGGATCCGGCTGGCCGAAACGCCACCGGACGTCAGCAACGAAGCCACTTCTGCCGCACGTTTTTCTGATAACACCTGATTCGACGGGAATTCAGCGGAGTGGATAGGCTGGCTGTCGGTGTGACCGGTCACCGTCACCGCACCGCCCACACGCGCAATCTCGCGCGCGGCCTTATCAATCACCGGGCGGAGCGCATCATTTACGGTTTTCTGCCCCGGTATAAACATCGTATCGCCTCGGAAGATCACACGGCTGTGATGGTCATCTTCCTCCACCGTCAGCAGGCCACGGGCAATTTCGTTCGCCAGCAGGATCTTCAGTCGCAGTTTGTGCACCGGAATCGGTGGCGGCGACAGGTGTTTACCGATGGCGTCGATATGCTGCTGTACGGTTAAGGTGGCGAGATTCATCCGGTGGCTGTAAAGGCCAAACAACGTCAGCATCACCAGCAGAGCTATTCCGGCACTCAGCCAGACCGGCACCCGGCGCATCCGGCGCATCCGTCCGCTGACAGCTCCGGTAAATCCCGGCGAGAGCGTCGGCGTGACCGGATCGCGGCGCTGGACCAGTTGGGTCAGCAGTTGCTGGCGAATATCGTCCAGTTGCTTACGTCCGTCGGGCCGTACGCTGTAGCGACCTTCAAAACCCAGCCCCAGAATGTGGTAAATAATTTCCAGCACATCGCTGTGCTCCTGGAAGCTGGAGGCCAGACGACCAATTATCTGAAATAGTTTGATGCCACCTTCACTTTCGCCATGAAAAGTGACCAGCAGACTCTTCCCAGCCCAGACACCGCGTCGTCCCCAGGTGGTGTTGTTGGCGGCTTCATCAAGCGACGTACACAGGCAGTAGCGCACCGCCAACACATGTTCGCGGCGCAGGTTTGCCTGGTCGCACAGCGTCTGATACCGACGAACTTCACGCTCCAGCAGGGCGCGGTAATGTTCGACAAAAGCAGGGGCAAGTTCACGGGGCATCTGCGCCAGTGCGCACAGCAGCGGACTTGCCGCCGCCAGCAGGGGATTAGCGGCAGCGGTGATTTCGGCCAGCCGGAGTTTCATATCCGGGCCGTCTTCAACCACCACCTTTATATCTTCCCTGCGAAGGCTGTCCTGTATTGCGATATCATAACCTTCATTATCAGGTGGTTTTGTCCCCCCCACTGATGGCTGGAATGGCTGGGTATTCATCGCAGGATGCGTCAGAATATCGTCGGTCATTTATCGCGAACTCCCCACAGCTCCAGCTCCAGCCCTGGAAATTCTCCGGCGGTATGCATTGCCATGCCGCCATAGCGGGCGATATGTTCCCACAGCACGCCGTCGCGACGGATGTCGTAATAGATATAACCGGACTGGAACGGAATCTGACGCGGCGGCACCGGCAGCACCTGTAAAGCAAGGCCCGGCAGGTGCGAACGAATCAGCTCCGGCAGGCGTTCGGACGGCCCTATTTTGGTCTGAGCCGAAAAATGTTGCAGCAAGGTTTCGGCGGACATCTGCGCCTTCACCGCCAATACTAACGAGCTGAAATCTGACAGTTCGGTAGGTTCAATCACCGCATTGAGAATACCGTAAGTTCCCTCCTCCAGAGTGATTCGCTGCGCCCCGCGGATCAGCACAGCATTTAGCAGATACTGCACCTCATCTACCACCGATTTCAGCCCGGCATAGGGCGTCAGGTGCTTATATTCTTTATATTTTTCCGGACGGCGTGTTTGCGGACGCACATAGGTAGAGAGTTCTCCGGCCAGTGCGCAAAGATTACGATAGAGCACTTCAGGCGACAGCGGCGTTTTCGACATATGGATCAGTAAGGGGCCAAAACGATTGAGAATTTGCAATAGCAGGTAATCCGACACTTCCGCCGCCTCATGGCCGTGTTTATCACTGCCCGTCAATCGCTCAGCCAGAGAATTTGCCCGCATTTTGATCAGATCGTTGATCCACGACAACCATGTACATATCAGTGAACTTGCCTGATAGTTCACCACCGGCGGGATCAAATCTTCGTCAATATCAACCCGCCCCTCTGGATGCAATGCTGTGATACGTGTCAGCGGCAGGCCGATCCACGCATCCGTCACCGCCTTTTCCGGCAACAGACGGAGGCGCAGGTGGCTGAGTTGCAACAGTTGTGCGCCGCGCCCCAATGAGTTTGCATCACGGATTTCATTTTCATGAACCGAAAAGCGTGCCAGCGATTCTGGATTATTGCCAAAACTGGTTTCTTCGCTGTTCGGTGTGCGTATTGGCACCGCCAAATAAATCAATTGGTTAAGGTGCTCTGGCAGGATGGTAAGAGGCGGCGGTAGTGGTGTGTGTCCCGGCGCATTAAACGGTGTTCCGTCGGCAAACACCCCAAAAGCCTTCGTGAGTACCAGCTTTCCGATGTTCAGTGCTTCACTGTCAATGCCGTATTCACTGAAGCCCCAGAAAAAGGGGGAAAGAGGCAAACTGCGGTAATGAATGACATGTTCCAGATAGCGTTCCTGCTGCTGAAACATCTGTGGCAGCAAAAATTGCCCTTCACTCCAGACTACCCGGTTATTCCAACTCATAATTTACTCATCCCGTTCTTTAATCACTATGGCGCTTTGCTCTATACCGGCATCCAGTTCGACTTTTTTCTTTGGCATAAAGCGGCTGTACCAGCTTTTTTCCGGGGGATCAGGAATTTTATACGTGACTCGCCATACCGATTTTCCCAGATTGCGATAGCCAGCAAGGATCCCCAGTGCCGTGGTTTCTTTATTGAGAGAGCGACGCAGCTTTTTCTCCTCGCCCGGACGCAGGATAAAGCTGTCGCGGTGCAGTAAATCATCGGTAAGAACAGTTTTGTCATTGTCCTGAAGAGACCACCAGTCCGCCGCCGTGAAAGCTGCATCATTTTTCAGTTCATAAACGCGTATCTCTATGGGCGCGGCTTTCTTCTGATTGTCTGGGTTCACCTTATCGGAAGCCTTCATCACCAGATCAAGTCGCTGTGACATCAGGTCCGGCACGGTGTCGCTGTCAATGCTGCACCCGGGCAAAAGGCAGATAAAAAACAACGCTACCGCCCATAACCGCCAACCGGGGTCACGCCATTTATTCACTGTAATTTCCTTTAAAATCAAATAATAAAGAACGGCCAGGCTATATACCTGGCCGGAAAAAAATTGCTTAAATTTCTTTGTTAGCTTTGAAATCGTAACCTGCCGTGATAGTGCCGCCGCTGCCGCCCTGCTGGTTCTGCACCACGTATTCCTGTTTCACGGTACTGAAAGAGAGTTCGACTCTTTCGCGGGAGGCGATCTCGCCCTCCTTGCTACCACTGGGGGAAACCACAGCCACAATCAGGTCAGTAAAAGTGTACTTGAGGTATTCCAGCGGATTGCCGCCTGCTTTACGCATGACAAGGATGGACTTCGGAATGTGCTTGCCGGAGGAGCAGTATTTGAACAGGTTCGGGCTGGCGCGATCGATATAATGTTCAAACTCCAGGTTAGTCACGGAGACTTTACCGGATCCCAGGCCGCTGCCCGCGTGCATGGTGGATTCCTGGTGGATATTCCAGCGCCAGCTCAGCACCTCAATTTCATTTTTATGTTTGTCATCCATTGACTCGCCGTCAATGCCGTCAATTTTCAAAAAAATGTCATAAGCCATTTTTATTTCCTTATTAAGAATTACTTAAAAATAATCTCTGATTTATCTGCATAGCTGAATGCAGATAAACCATTGCCGTACAGAACCCCCTCTCCTTTATTTCAGAAGAACAGAAGGCTGTATAATTTCCGGTAATGAGATACCAGTATTTAATTAATTTACATGTTGAATGTATTACGTCTATTTACATATCACAGATATCAATGACTCTCCTTGTTCCCGCTGACGCTGTAAAGAAGATGCCTGGCACTGTGTTGCAGATGCTGGTACTGGTTGTGATAACCAAACCTGTCCGTGGTTATAAATACAAGAAACCCAGTAACGCTCACTATCCTGATTAGTGGTCATTGTGGTATCCCATATTTGCCTGGTTTCACCCTTTATTTTCTCTGTCTCTGGTTTTAGATCTATCCGATTTTCAGGTTTTCCCTGCGACATCCCTACGCCGTCCAGCCACAGACGGGGTTCATAGCGGGAAGATCCCTGCCAGGATGCAGGTACATCCGACTCCAGTACTGTCGTTGAGGATTTTATATTGATAAACTCGGGGCAACTGACTTCCCACGCTGCAACAAATTGTGAATAAAACAACATATACCCCAATAACAGAGAAAAAATAAAACGGGTCCCCATTGAATCTATCCTCTACTCAATAACATAAAAAGCTTCAGCGTTATTACTGGCATCATGATATGTCCCATCACTGCGCATCCCACCTTTTCTGGAGATTTTGCGCGCAGATACATTCGAGGCTTTGCCTGTCCACTGATCCATAACATAAATATACGAATCATCCTGTTCGAGATAGAAAGCAGCATGTTTATGAGCATTGTCCCCCGATGGATATTTCCCATTCACAAAAGTCGCAATTGCTGTTCCTCTGGGAATCGATTTGTCTCCGAAAACCTTCCGACCCTGCTTCCACGTTCCGGTATGCCCCACATGTGCATATACCTGAACCAAGAACACACATTCCTTTCTGTCTCCTGCCCCCGCCATTCCCACCATTTCAGTGCCCTGCAATGAATCTACCAGTCCATAAACATATGCCATATATCCCCCCTGAGTATTACCCGACATCATTCATTAAAATATTCATAAAAATCAGGCAGTACCCTGTTTTACTGACGGCAGTTTTGTCACCAGACGCAGCGATCCTGTTAATCCTTCAAGCTGAAAATGCGGGCGCAGGAAGAATTTGGCATCGTAATAACCCGGATTCCCCTCCACTTCTTCCACCACTACCTCAGCAGCAGCCAACGGACGGCGGGCTTTGGTTTCCTGCGAGGAGTTCACCGGATCGGCATCAACGTAGTTCATGATCCATTCATTGAGCCAGCGCTGCATATCTTCACGCTCTTTGAACGAGCCAATCTTGTCGCGCACGATACATTTGAGGAAGTGCGCAAACCGCGAGCAGGCGAATAGATACGGCAGGCGTGCGGAGAGATTGGCGTTGGCCGTGGCGTCCGGATCGTAATATTCCTGTGGTTTTTGCAACGACTGTGCGCCAATGAAGGCGGCGTAATCAGAGTTTTTGCGGTGGATCAGCGGGATAAAACCATTTTTCGCCAGTTCAGCTTCCCGACGGTCAGAGATGGCAATTTCCGTCGGACATTTCATGTCCACGCCACCATCGTCGGTAGGGAATGTATGACAGGGTAGGTTTTCCACCGCACCACCAGACTCCACACCACGGATCAACGTACACCAACCGTAATGTTTGAAAGAACGGTTGATATTTACGCCCATTGCATAGGCAGCATTGCTCCAGACATATTTGCTGTGGTCTGCACCATCTGCATCTTCTTCAAAATCAAACTCATCGACAGGGTTTGTTTTCGCACCATAAGGCAAACGGGAGAGAAAACGTGGCATCGTCAGGCCAATGTAACGAGAATCCTCACTTTTTCGCAGCGAATTCCACGGAGCATATTCGAGGTTTTGGGTCACAATTTTGGTCAGATCACGCGGGTTAGCCAGTTCCTGCCAGGAGTCCATCTGCAACACTGACGGAGAGGCCCCGGCAATAAACGGCGCATGGGCTGAGGCAGCCACTTTGGCAATGGAGCCGAGCAGATCCACATCCGGCGGGGTGTGATCAAAATAATAATCCGCAATGATACAACCGTAGGGTTCTCCGCCTAACTGCCCATATTCAGCTTCATACAGCTTTTTGAACATGGGGCTTTGATCCCAGGCGATCCCTTTGTAACGCTTCATATTTTTCCGCAATTCATCCTTTGAAAGGTTCATAAAGCGGATTTTTAATTTTTCATCGGTTTCGGTGTTGTAAACCAAATGTTCCATCCCACGCCAGGAAGACTCCAGTTTCTGAAAATCCGGATGACTCAGGATTAGCTTGATCTGTTCCGTTAATTTGAAATCGATCTGCTCAATAATCGTAGCAATACTTTTGTAAGCATCGTCACTGACGGTGACTGTATTTGTCAGAGCCTGTTGGGCCAGCGTCTGAACTGCAGCCTCAACAGCCTTTGCAGCCTGAGGTGTCTTGGGACGGAAGGCTTTATCCAGCAGTGAATCAAATTCAGTGTCCTGATAGGCTGTGCTTTGCTCAGCAGTGAGATCGCCTGTCGCCAGAAGAGTATCGTTTACCATGAAAGTTCCTTAATAAAATCGCAGTTAGTCTGTTGTTCCCGTTTCACCTGATAAGACACTTTCCTGTTGAGTGACAGGTTTTGGTGCACTGGCCAGAGCGTTCAGTAACGTCGGGTCTTGTAAGAGTTTATTGATCAGATTTTCTGCTCCTGCTTTACCATCCATATAGGTTTGTAGGTTGGCAAGCTGAGTACGTGCTTCCAGCAGTTGGTTCAGGGCGTCCACCTTGCGGGCAATCTGCGCAGGTGAAAAATCATCCATATTCTCCAGCGTAATATCGACCATTAACTGCCCTTCGCCCGTCAGCGTATTGGGGACAGCAAACGCCACGCGCGGCGCAATAGCCTTCATTCGCTCGTTGAAATTGTCGATGTCAATATCAAGGAATTTACGATCGGTTACTGTGGGCAACTCTTCACGTGGCTTACCGGCCAGATCGGCCAGCACCGCCATGACAAACGGCAGTTCGATTTTTTTTTCGGAGCCATAAATCTCAACGTCATACTCAATCTGCACGCGGGGCGCACGGTTGCGGGCAATAAACTTCTGCGCGCTGTTGTTGATAGCCATAATCCTTCATTTCCTTATCAGTCAGCCGCCGACCGCCAGGAGAGCGGTTCAACGGTACAGTTTAAAAATGCACAGCAAACAGTTGGTTCATACGGATAAATCATGCTTCATGAACCGTTTCAAAAATAATCTGTTCATCCTCATCAACACGAATGCGGATTTGCGTGATGGCCGTTTTCTCTGTCATCGCCTGCAACCAGTAACGGGACAGTTGTGGGAGGAGATGTTGTTCGATATAGCCGATAAGCAAACGAGCGCCGGTTTCGTGCATCGGGCAATGTGCCACTATGTGCGTAATTAATTCATCGCCATAGACGAGTGAAACGCCATGCTGCTCTGCCATCCGATCCATCAGCCTGTCAAGATGCAGGCGGGCAATAACGCCACGCGCCGTCTCATCCAGCGGCAGATAGGGGATAACCGTCACCCGTCCCAGGAAAGCAGCCGGGAAGTGTTTGCGTAACTCCGGCATTAAGGCTTCTTTTAATCCTGACAAATCAGGCAGTAGCGCCGGATCCTCACACATCTGGCTGATAAGGTCCGCTCCTGCGTTAGTAGTCAACAACAGCGTGGTATTTTTGAAATCGATGTGGACACCTTCGCCATCCTCCATCGCGCCTTTATCAAATACCTGGTAGAACAACTCATGGACGTCATGATGGGCTTTTTCAATTTCGTCGAGCAGCACCACGCTCCAGGGATGACGACGTACAGCTTCCGTCAACACGCCGCCTTCGCCATAGCCCACGTAGCCGGGCGGCGCACCTTTCAGCGTGGAGACGGTATGGGACTCCTGAAACTCGCTCATATTGATGGTGATCAGGTTCTGTTCGCCGCCGTAAATAGCTTCCGCCAGCGCCAGCGCGGTTTCGGTCTTACCCACACCGGACGGTCCGGCCAGCAGAAAGACACCCACTGGTTTACGCGGGTCACCTAAACCCGCCCGCGCGGTCTGGATACGCTCACCAATCTGCACCAGCGCATCCATCTGCCCGGTAACACGCTGCGCCAGACGGATGGGGAGTTCGAGGATCTGGCTGGCTTCATCTTTCACCATGCGCCCGGCGGGAATGCCTGTCCAGTCGGAGACAATCGCTGCCACCACCGCCGCGTTAACTTCCGGGAACACAATGAGGTTTTCACCCTGCCAGACTCGTAATGCAGTTTCCGACTGTTGTAACGTGGTTTCATCACGCTCATCGGGCTCTGCGGCACGCTGTTCCTGTAAGGTATGAACCAACTCCAGTTCCTGCTGCCAGCGCGCTTCGGTGTCAGAAAGATCTGCATTCAGTGAGGCGATCCGTATCGTCAGTATGTCGCCCCGCTCTGCGCGGATACCCATTTTTTCCTGCTTTAATAACAACTCCTGCTCCAGTTCGGCGGCATTGAGCTGCTGACGCAGATACTGGACTTTCGCTGGTGGGGTATGCAGCGACAGCGCTACACGGGCCGCCGCCGTATCCAGCAAGCTGATAGCCTTGTCCGGTAGCTGCCGGGCCGGAATGTAACGGTGAGAAAGCTGTACGGCGGCGCGCACAGCCTCATCAAGGATCAGGACGTCATGGTGTTTTTCCAGCGTGGTGACTAACCCGCGTACCATCTCAACAGCAGCAACCTCTTCCGGCTCTGCCACCTGCAACACCTGAAAACGCCGGGTCAGCGCCGGATCTTTTTCGATATGGCGTTTGTACTCACTCCAGGTGGTTGCGCCGATGGTGCGCAGGGTGCCACGCGCCAGCGCCGGTTTCAGCAGATTGGCAGCGTCGCCCGTACCGGATGTACCACCAGCGCCCACCAGGGTGTGAACTTCATCGACAAACAGAATAACCGGCTGCGGCGAACGCGCAGCCTCTTCCAACAGCGCCTTCAGGCGGGATTCAAATTCGCCCTTCATGGACGCCCCGGCCAGCAGCGCCCCGACATCCAGCGACAGCAGACGCACGTTTCGCAGTGAAGGCGGCACTTCGCCCCGGGCAATCGCCAGCGCAAATCCCTCCACCACAGCCGTTTTCCCGACGCCCGCCTCGCCGGTCAGCAGCGGATTGTTCTGCCGACGACGCAGCAGAATATCCGTCATGGTACGAATTTCGTGTTCGCGGCCGGTGACCGGATCAATATTGCCGTCACGCGCCAGTGTAGTCATGTCCTGACAGTATTTCGCCAGCGCAGATTTACTTCCGCTTGATTCGCTGGCAAATACCTGGCTAGCTTCCCCCGGTACTGCAGAATTCAAACCCGAGCAGTCATATGGCATTTCTGTTATTTCAGAAGATGATGTGATTAAAGACGGAAGGATATCTAATAGTTCATCTACCGGTAGCCCAGCCAAAGGCGCACAGATATTTTTTAACACCCGATGCAATTCTGGCGTGGTTAACCAGGCAAGTAATAACCAGCCACTACGAATTTTTTGATCACCAAAACGGATACTTGCCAACATCCAGGCTTTTTCGACAGATAGATCGATATGATGGGAAAAATCGTTAATTACACTCGCCCCGGCAGGCAATATCTCCAGTTGTCGAATTAACGCATTCTCTACATCAGCAAATGTTATTTGATAGTGTCGAAGCACATTGTGAATGTCATTCTCTGGTTGTTGTATGAGTTGATGCAACCAATGTGTCAGTTCGACATAAGGATTAGCACGTAATTTACAGAACGTTGTCGCGGATTCCAAAGATCTAAATAAAGATTTGGTCAGCTTTCCATATAGTGCACTGCGTGAAACAGGAGTGTCCATCTGTTACACCTGATGATGTAAAATCATATAAATGATACATAAGCATAACTGTATCGATTAAAATTCCTAATTAATAGAATCATCAAAAACCCAGAATGAAACAATGATGCATATCACAGAACACAATGTAATATAGCAGTTAGTATCTTTTTTATGGTGATATTCAATATGGCAATTTAATTTCATATATATTATGAATATATTACACTAAAAATCACCACTATATATTTCCGCGAAGACTAATATTGATAAAGCAAATTGATCAGTATTGCTTATCTAAAAATTTTAATTAATTATTCTGTTGAAAAAAACACTCTACACAGTGATATGCAATGAAACAAAATATTACCTGGGGACTACAAAAAATACAGGCGCATGGGATCTCCGATAACACAATTTATGCGACTGCAGGAACCCAAATTATCTTCACCGTTACCACTCCCTGGATCCCTGTTTTTGAGGCAAATGATGATGTAAAGATTGCCCTCAGTCTGACCCGCCACGAAGAGGCATGGTGGATAATTAATCAGTCTGATGAATATTGTTGCACGGTAAATGATCAAATTGTCGAGCCGCATCACCGTATGCGCCTGAACGAAGGAGACTTGATTGAATGGGGATTATCTTCATGGTGTCTTGTGCGCGGTAACCTACCATCCACGGCTTTACACGTGGAAAAGACGACAGCGCAGATTACCGCTTCACCAAAAACAATGATTGAGTATCTCGATCTCGACTGGTTTCGACAACAGCAAACACAACCGCAAAACCCGTTCGATATCATTCCGATCCACGGCGCAGTCACCACAGAAGTTGCCCCAGAAACAGATAACCCACTCCCCCTTCTTTATCAAGAATACCGCCAGGCGTTGTCGTCCCCCGAACAGGATATTCATCACCATGTTGATCCTTTTCCCCTGTACGAAGAGGCAGTCACACAGGATCTGACCTCCTTATGCAGCCTGACCTCTGAAACTGATACATTGCAGGATATAGTCACTGGTGGGCTAAGTATTGACGCGATTCTCGATGTGCTGGATACCACCGGCGAAGAAGAAACCACCTGGCCTGTCGAAACGATTCTCCCCGATATCCTGCATCTGCTTTCCCCGGAATATGCACAGGAAACGATACATAACGCCATTCTACCCGACCTGACACAACGTGAGCACCGCATCATCGGCATTGACAGTCATTACCGGGTCACCCCGGTACAACACGGAGATATTTATCATGACAAATAATAACGTGCTACCGGCGATGTTGTCGGCGCTGTTGCGGGATTATTCTGTAGCGGAAGGAATTCAGATAGCGGAGCAACAGGTAAAGAAGCAGCCGACGTTGGCTTCACATCGGCACAATCTGTTTCAGTTATTGTGCGTGACAGGCTGTTGGTCGCGGGCGCTACAACAAATTCAGCTTTGCGCCCGAATAGACGCTAATTATACCCGAGAGGCTCAGATATTTGGGGAGCTGATCCGCTGTGAGATATACCGCCACACCTGCTTTCAGGGGGAACAGCGTCCCGGTTTTATTCTCTCCCCGCCCGCGTGGATGGAGAATTTGCTGGCCGCCCTCACCGGTAACACCCGTGGTGAAGCGCAGGAAGCTGATGTCCACCGCAACCGCGCACTTGAGGCCATCACAGACACTACCGGGCAGTGGAATGGCGGTAAATTTGACTGGATTAGTGACAGTGATTCCCGTACCGGCCCGGTACTCGAACTGATCGCGGGCGGTGTATATATCTGGCTGCCATTTTCACAAATTCGTTCGCTGAAATCGCTACGGCCCGTGCATCTGACCGATTTGCTCTGGAAACCCGTCAACATCACCCTGCATAACGGTGACACGCACAGCGCCTGGCTGTTTTCCCGCTACAGCGGTTCTGAAAGTGCTTCTGACACCTTACGCCTTTGCCGGGAAACCGTCTGGCAGGACGGGCCAGGAGATACCCTGGTTACGGCACTGGGACAAAAAATGTGGCTCACCAGTCACGGCGATATCAGCCTGCTGGATATGACCGCCTGTACCTTTAATGCGCCCGAAGGTAGTGACGCATGAGCGACTTTCGCCTGCGCCATAGCAACCACCTGATGCCTACATTGTTTGATCGACTGTGTGACGATGCTCCACAGCAGAAGCGCGACCACGATATCAGCGTCAGTCCGGTACAGCTCAGGGAGATCATCCGTAGGGATTTGTCATTTTTGCTCAACACGGTCAGTCATGAAGATAATATTGATGCCGCGCGTTACCCGCAGGCTGCGGCTTCCGTACTGAACTACGGTCTGCCGCCGCTGGCTGGCAGCTTTCTGTATGAACACAAATGGGACGATATCCGCAGGGCCATTTTACGTACCATCATTCGGTTTGAACCCCGCCTGAAAGCATCCACTCTGCAAATCATCCCGCTCCAGGATGAGCGCCGCCAGAGCGGTCATAACACATTACAGTTTGAAATTCGCGGCGAAATCCTCACGCAGCCGTACCCTACAGCATTTCGGGTACGCAGCGTGCTGGATATGGAACAGAGCCACATTACATTTTTTTAATACAGAAGGTGACCGATGGATCCACGGCTACTGGAATACTACAACCGCGAACTGAGCTATCTGCGGGAAACGGGAGCCGAATTTGCCGCCCGTCATCCTAAAGTCGCCGCCCGGCTGGGTATGCATGGAACGGATATTGCCGATCCGTATGTAGAAAGGATGGTCGAGGCCTTCAGCTTCCTGACCGCCCGCACGCAGCTTAAAATTGATGCTGAATTCCCCCGATTCACCCAGCGTCTGTTGGAGGTCGTCAGCCCTAATTACGTTACCCCCACGCCCTCAATGAGTGTGGCGCAACTCCATCCCGACCCGGAAGAAGGTGATCTGGCAAAGGGGTTCACCGTACCGCGCAGCACTGCCTTTTTTTCCGCCATCCCGGAAGGTGAAAGCACCGCCTGTCAGTTTCGCAGCAGCCAGGATGTGACACTGTGGCCACTCGCCATCGAAGAAGCACGTCTGACCGCCGCACCGCCAGATATGCCCGCCCTGCACCGCTACCTGCCTGCTAACATTCACGTTGCTGGCGCGCTGCGTATTACCTTGCGCACCTTCGGTGAACTGACTTTCAGCCAGCTTGCCGGGCTGGACAGGCTGCCGCTTTATCTCTGCGGCGAGGAACGCACGGCCTCACACCTGTTCGAACTGCTGCATACCAGCGCTATCGCCACACTGGTTGGCGTTCCGGGCCATTTTGACGGCATGTTGGATGTGAACCTGAAACAGCCCGTCATGTATGAGGGTCTGGAGCCGGATCAGGGACTACTGCCGCTGGCGTGGAACGTATTCCACGGCCATAACCTGTTGCATGAATATTTCGCCTGCCCGGAGCGATTTTATTTTTTCACACCAACGGGACTGTCTGCCGGGCTACAGAAAATTCACGGCGGCGTGGCGGAAATCGTCATTTTGCTGAACCGCCTGCCGCCGGACTGGCTTACCCACCAGACGGATGCCACACAGCTCAGTCTATTCTGTACCCCGGTTGTCAACCTGTTCCCCCGAGTCACCGCCCGGATCGACGTCACGCACAGCACGACGGAGCAGCATCTGGTAGTAGACAGAACCCATCCACTGGATTATGAGGTGTTCTCGGTTCAGGAAGTGGAAGGGCTGGAAACTGACACCACACGGAAGATAGCCTTTCGCCCGCTCTACCACACGCGCAATAACGATGAAGGCAACCACGGGCGTTATTTTTCCCTGCGCCGGGAACCGCGCCGCTTATCAGAAAACGCCCGCCGTTACGGCACCCGAACCCCCTATACGGGTTCGGAAGTGTTCCTGTCACTGGTTGATCAGTATGAAGCGCCGTACCCGGAAAATCTGCGCCATATCACCATCACGGCCATGATAACCAACCGCGATCTCCCCTGTCTTATTACACGCAATGGCCGGAACGACCTGACCGTGGATGCGGCAATCCCGGTGGCGGGCGTCGGGCTTATCCGTCCACCGCGACCGCCGCAGCCCCCGCTGGCTGAACGTGAAATGGCCTGGCGGTTGATCCGCCAGTTATCTTTTAATTATCTGCCACTGGCCGATCTGGATCACCGCACCGGCGGCCAGGCGTTGCGCGATCTGCTGAGCCTGTTTATTCCGGCGCATGACAGTCCGCTGTCGCGTCAGGTGCGTAGTCTGGTTGGCTGCAAAACGACACCGGTCACACGTCGTCTGCCAGGTTCCGGTTTGCTGGTCTATGGTCGAGGCGTCAGTTGTGAACTGACCGTGGATGAAGAAGGCTTCTCGGGTATCAGTCCATATCTGTTCGGTCTGGTGCTGGAGCATTATATCGCCCGTCATGTTTCCATTAACACCTTCTCGCAAATGACGCTACACAGCATGCAGCGCGGCAGAATTATGACCTGGCCGGTCAGGGCTGGACAGCGGGGAAGCATATGAGCGGCAATTTCACGCAGGCGCAGGAAACTCCCTGGCGTTACGGTTTTCTGAACCTGATGCGTCGCGTTGATGTGCAGTTGTGCACCGTCCCGGCTGGCGGCACATGGCAACCGAGGATGGAAAAATTTCGCCTGGGACAAACACCTGCGCTGACCTTTGCACCAAGGGAAATCGCCAGTGTGAGCTGGCAGGAAGGACGACTGAACATCAGCCTTTACAGCCTCGGGCTGTGGGGGCCGAACGGCCCGCTACCGCTGCACTACACAGAACTGGCACATAACCGGACCGAAAGCCGCCGCGATCCGACACTAACTCGTTTTTCCGATCTTTTTCATCACCGCTGGCTGACGCAATTTTACCAGGCATGGCGCAGCGCTCAGTCCGCCGGGGGCGGTCTGGATAATCCGCAACATGACCGCTTTGCCTTTTATATCGCCAGTCTCAGCGGACAGGATTTGCGGGAATGCGCCGACAGCCCGTTGCCGGATCACGTTCGCCTTGCGGCATCGGCTCATCTGGTGCGTGAATCCCGCAATCCGGACGGACTGGCAGCCACGCTGGCGCACTATTTCGGCGTGCCATTCCGGGTACAGGAGTACGTTTTGCACTGGATAGCCGTAGCAAATGACGAGATCACCCGACTGGGCATTCCTGCCCCCTCTTCCGTTATTGGCAACGGCGCACTCATAGGACAGGCCGTACCGGACATGCAGTATAAGTTTCGGCTGGTCATTGGTCCGCTGACACTAGAGGATTACCAACGTTTTCTGCCTGGCGGCAATAATTTGCCGGTGCTGACGGAACTGGTTCGCGCCTTCACCGGTTTTGAATACTGCTGGGAAATTGAGCTACAGCTTAAACCACACACTGCACCTCCGGTTGTTACAGGCGGCCCATACCAGCTTGGCTGGACTGCCTGGGCTGGAAAGGCCATGCATGATAACCCGGTGACGGGCATGATTTTCGAACCTGAACACTATCTGGCGTACTGAGGATAATTTAATGGAAACATCTCTGGCTGACCCTGTTTCGGCTGTTTCGGCTGAATGCCCATGTGGCCCGGATCTGGAGTACGATCCTGAATACCTGCTGCTGTTCACCCGCGCAACGCCGCGTGAAGAAGCGCAATACGGCGATTTTGTCAGTACGCCGGAAACCATTAACTGGGCGGAGCTTGAGCGGGATGCCCGCCGCCTGCTGACGCGCAGTAAAGATATCCGTATTCTGGTTGTCCTGCTGCGCTGCCGTATCCAGCAGGCCGGTGCCAGAGGGCTGGCGGAGGCATTTACCTTACTGGAAATGCTGTGCGCCACGTACCCGGACACCATCCATCCACAACTGCTCGCGACTGAAGATATCACCGCCGAAGATGCTACAGTAGCACGCAGTAACGCGCTGTCGGCGCTGCTGGACCACGAAGGAGTAATGGCGGATATTCGTGGCATTATGCTGTCAAACAATGCTGCTATGCGCCTTCAGGTACGGGATGTGGAGCGTTCGCTGTCTGCATCACGCCCGACGGATGCGCTGGCACCAGAATCAGTACGCCAGCAACTGGCCGACCTGGAAGCTCAAGGCGCACTGCCGCTGGATGCCTTTCGCCAGGCCTCGGAAACCACAGAGCGCCTGCAATGTCATGCGCGTGCAACGCTGAATGATCATGCCCCGGACTTTTCGCGTCTTACACAGTTGCTGGCCCTATTGCCAGGAGCGGTGCAGAGCACCACGCCGGAGATCCCGCCGCAACCGCAGGCTGAACAGCCGGAGAACGCCGCCATCGATCATACTGAACAGATACAGGCAGAGCACGTTGTGCCACCGGTACATACTGCGGTGGGAATATCTCCGCTGCCCGGCGCAGAACCCCGGCAGATCCGTGACCGGAACGACGCGCTGGAACGTTTACGAGTTATACGTCGATGGTTTGAGCACAGCGAACCGAGCAGCCCGACTATTCCCTTGCTGCGCCAGGCGGAACGGCTGATTGGAAAACGCTTCTCGGAGGTAATAAATGAAATTCCAGCAGAACTGCTGGAGAAATGGGATGCGCTGGAATAACAGAAATGGACGGAATGTATAACGGCTGGCCATTATATTATGTGGCCATTTTTTAAATCATATCCTTTTTAATTCTGGGGCAACAAATTCCCTCAGCGTCCAAAACGACGAAAGCCCGAATCATTACTGATTCGGGCTTTCTGAATACTGGCGGAACGGACGGGACTCGAACCCGCGACCCCCTGCGTGACAGGCAGGTATTCTAACCGGCTGAACTACCGCTCCGCGTTGTGTTCCGTTGGGAACGAGGCGAATATTACGGACTGCCTCGTTCTTCGTCAACGGTTTTTCTCATCTTTTGAATCGTTTGCTGCAAAAATCGCCCAACGTGCTATTTTTAGCGCCTTCAACGGATAATTATGCCCGCCAGAGGCAGCTTCCGCCCTTCTTCTGCACCAGATCAAGACGGGCTTCATGCGCTGCAAGCTCTTCATCTGTCGCAAAAACAACGCGTAACTTACTTGCCTGGCGCACAATACGCTGAATTGTCGCTTCGCCTTGTTGCTGCTGTGTCTCTCCTTCCATCGCAAAAGCCATCGACGTTTGACCACCGGTCATCGCCAGATAAACTTCCGCCAGGATCTGAGCATCGAGTAATGCCCCGTGCAGCGTACGCTTACTGTTATCTATTTCATAGCGAGCGCATAACGCATCGAGGCTGTTGCGCTTGCCAGGAAACATTTTCCTCGCTACCGCAAGGCTATCGGTTACCTTACAGAAGGTATTGGTCTTTGGAATATCGCGCTTGAGCAGCGAAAACTCGTAGTCCATAAAGCCGATATCGAACGCTGCGTTATGGATCACCAGCTCCGCGCCGCGGATATAGTCCATAAACTCATCAGCTACGTCGGCAAACGTGGGCTTATCAAGCAAAAATTCATCGGCAATACCGTGTACGCCAAAGGCTTCCGGGTCTACCAGCCGATCGGGCTTCAGATAAACGTGGAAGTTATTGCCCGTCAGACGACGGTTCACCACTTCAACGGCACCAATCTCAATAATCTTGTGGCCTTCATAGTGCGCGCCAATCTGGTTCATACCGGTGGTTTCGGTATCGAGAACGATCTGGCGTGTAATTGCAGTGCTCATAGCGGTCATTTATGTCAGACTTGTCTTTTTACAGTTCGATTCAATTACAGGAAGTCTACCAGAGATGCTTAAACAGGTAGAAATTTTCACCGATGGTTCGTGTCTGGGTAATCCCGGGCCGGGTGGTTATGGCGCTATTTTACGCTATCGCGGACGCGAAAAAACCTTTAGCGCAGGCTACACCCGCACCACCAACAACCGTATGGAGTTGATGGCTGCTATTGTTGCGCTGGAAGCGTTAAAAGAACATTGCGAAGTCATTTTGAGTACCGACAGCCAGTATGTCCGCCAGGGGATCACCCAGTGGATCCATAACTGGAAAAAACGGGGCTGGAAAACCGCAGACAAAAAACCGGTAAAAAATGTCGATCTCTGGCAACGTCTCGATGCCGCGTTGGGTCAGCATCAAATCAAATGGGAATGGGTTAAAGGCCATGCCGGGCATCCGGAAAACGAACGTTGCGATGAACTGGCTCGCGCAGCAGCGATGAATCCCACGCTGGAAGATACGGGCTATCAAGCCGAAGTTTAAGCCTGCGGCTTACGAAATTGCCGGGTGGCGCCAACCGCCTGGCGAATTCGCGGTTTGTTTTTGCTCTGTTTCATCGGGTTGAGCGTTAGAGGAATAGTCCGTTTCCGGGCAACAATAAGTTGTAAGCAACCAAGCGCAGGAATATGCGTGCTCAATAGTTTTCCACCATATTTGTTCCACGGGAGAACATGGAAACGGCTGGCATGCACTACTTCAAAATTCAACAAAGAAAGCCAGTCCAGTTGCCGCATCAGGGTAAACATCCGGCTATTATAGGGCGATGTTTTTCGCAATACCGGCACAAGTTTACGTAATCCCATTAAACTGATGGGATTGAAGCCAGTAATAACCAGCCAACCATCATCAATCAATACCCTATCGGCTTCGCGTAATAAACGATGCGGGTCAGTGCACCACGGCAACGTATGCGCCAGTAGACAAACATCGACGGATTTATCGGCAAAAGGAAGATGAAGCGGATCCGCCTGCACTTGTACGGGCGTTCCTTGTGCAGAAACATTCACTTGATGAGAAACCGCGCACGCTTCGCAATTGATTTCTGCGCTTAAATTGCCAATCTTAAGCAGATGAAAACCATACATTTTAGCGAACCATGGGTTGAGCTGACGCTCCAGCGCCTTGCGATAAAGCTCTCCCCAGGGCAAATCGCCCCAGCAATCAGGAGCCACGACAGTTTGAGGGTTCCTTGCCGGTTTCATCACAACCTTCCGTTTCGCACTGAGAGGTAATCTATGAATCTTAACAGTATTTCCGCCTTTGATGACAATTACATCTGGGTTTTATCTGATGAAGCAGGTCGTTGCCTGATTGTCGATCCGGGAGAGGCAGAACCTGTATTAAAGGCGATTTCAGATAACAACTGGCAACCAGTAGCGATTTTCCTCACTCACCATCACCACGATCACGTTGGCGGTGTAAAAGAACTGGTAGAAAAGTATCCGCAAATTGTGGTGTATGGACCCGAAGAGACACAAGATAAGGGAACAACGCAGGTAGTCAAAGATGGCGATACTGCCTTCGTTTTAGGGCATGAATTTAGTGTAATTGCTACACCAGGTCACACTTTAGGACATATCTGTTACTTCAGCAATCCTTATCTATTTTGCGGCGATACTTTGTTTTCTGGAGGATGCGGGAGGATATTTGAAGGTACTCCACCACAGATGTATCAATCACTTAAAAAACTAAGTGAACTTCCTGATGATACATTGGTGTGTTGTGCTCATGAATATACTTTATCAAATATGAAGTTTGCCTTGAGTATTCTTCCGCACGATTTGTCCATAAATGATTATTATCGTAAAGTTAAGGAGTTACGGGCAAAAAATCAAATAACACTCCCCGTAATTCTGAAAAATGAGCGACAAATTAATGTTTTTTTGAGAACAGAAGATATTGATTTAATTAATGTAATTAATAAAGAAACATTATTGCAACAACCTGAAGAGCGTTTTGCATGGTTAAGGTCAAAGAAAGATAGGTTCTGATAAAACTTTCTTGTCATTGGCTTCGTTCGCCGTTATGATCGGTCGTCTTTTAAGCAACTATTGACACACACATGAAGGCAAAAGCGATATTACTCGCCTCTGTCCTGCTCGTAGGTTGCCAGAGTACCGGTAACGTTCAACAGCACGCACAGAGCCTTTCTGCAGCTGGTCAAGGGGAAGCAGCAAAGTTTACAAGTCAGGCACGATGGATGGACGATGGGACGTCTATCGCGCCAGATGGTGACTTGTGGGCTTTCATAGGCGACGAGCTAAAGATGGGAATTCCGGAAAATGACCGGATTCGCGAACAGAAACAGAAATATTTACGCAATAAGAGCTATCTCCACGATGTAACTTTACGGGCAGAGCCGTATATGTACTGGATTGCCGGGCAAGTTAAAAAACGTAACATGCCTATGGAACTGGTACTACTACCCATAGTGGAGAGCGCTTTTGATCCTCACGCAACGTCTGGCGCCAATGCCGCAGGCATCTGGCAGATCATTCCGAGCACAGGGCGCAATTATGGTTTGAAACAGACCCGCAATTATGATGCGCGTCGCGATGTTGTTGCTTCAACAACGGCTGCGCTGAACATGATGCAGCGTCTGAACAAAATGTTTGACGGCGACTGGCTTCTGACCGTAGCGGCTTATAACAGCGGCGAAGGTCGAGTCATGAAGGCAATTAAAACGAACAAAGCGCGTGGTAAATCCACAGACTTCTGGTCGTTACCGTTGCCACAGGAAACGAAGCAGTACGTGCCTAAAATGCTGGCATTGAGTGATATTCTCAAGAATAGCAAGCGTTATGGCGTACGTCTGCCGACGACCGATGAAAGCCGTGCTCTGGCGCGTGTACACCTGAGTAGCCCAGTTGAAATGGCGAAGGTTGCAGATATGGCGGGAATTTCTGTCAGCAAGCTGAAGACATTCAACGCTGGCGTAAAAGGTTCCACGCTGGGCGCAAGTGGTCCGCAATATGTGATGGTGCCAAAGAAACATGCAGATCAACTGCGTGAATCTCTGGCTTCAGGCGAAATTGCTGCCGTACAATCAACACTGGTTGCCGACAATACGCCACTTAACAGCCGTGTTTACACCGTACGCTCTGGCGACACGCTTTCAAGCATCGCTTCACGTCTCGGCGTAAGCACAAAGAATTTGCAGCAGTGGAACAATCTGCGCGGTTCTAAGCTGAAACCCGGCCAAAGTCTGACGATTGGCGCGGGTAATAGCGCACAGCGGCTGGCAAACAACAGCGATAGCATTACGTATCGTGTGCGCAAAGGCGATTCGCTTTCAAGCATTGCTAAGCGTCACGGCGTGAACATCAAAGATGTGATGCGCTGGAACAGCGACACTGCGAATCTGCAACCAGGCGATAAGCTGACGTTGTTTGTAAAAAACAACAACATGCCAGATTCCTGACAAACCAGATAACAGAAAGGCACCGATTCCCCCGGTGCCTTTTTTATTTATGCCGCTTTATGAGCTTCAATCATAATAGTATCACTGGTGAAAGAGCCATCATTCTGCAAGGCAAAATACGTTTTCACCTCTGTAGATGCGCTCTGTTGGTAAACACGAATAGCGTCTGCTAATACTTCTGGCGTGCGCATTCTCGCGACCCACGAAGAAAATTCCAGCGGCAATTTATCGGTGATCAAGTTATCAACAACCAGACTGGCTTCATTGACTAACGCCAACCATTCGCCGCTGGAGTAGTTGCGCACGTGAGAAGTATCACGTAACGCTTCTACCGTCTGTAACCAAATATCGCGCACCGAATGACCCGGTGACATCACATCCATCACAATCAACAGACCACCGGGCTTCAGTACCCGATTCACTTCACGCAGTGCCGCACCGACATCATGCCAGTGATGGGCAGAATAACGACTGATAACAATATCAAAAGAGCGATCGGCAAATGGCAGGCATTCAGCATATCCCTTGCGAGTAGTGATATTTGTCAGTTGCCGTGCATTGGCCGCTTGTGTAACAACATCCAGCATTTGTGAAGATAAATCATACGCCACCACCGCCTGCACATTTTGCGCCGCGACAAAGCTGGCATGTCCTGCTCCACAGCCCATATCAAGCACGCAAGCTTCAGGATATCCGGCCAGACGCGCAGCCAGACGCTGCAAGTCTCGCCCGGATGCATGCACGGTACTGGTTAAATACTCACTGGCCTGCGAGCTAAACTGCTTTTCTACATGGTCATGGTGGGATTGTGTTGTCATTGCGCTGTCCTTTAGTTGTTTGAGTATTAAAGGGCAGCGCCAAACATTGGTCTGCCCTGTGGCAGACCTGACATACCTTATTTATCAGGCTTGCCGGGACCGAATTCAACGAGTAGCGGATTGTGATCGGAAGCGCGCGTAACCAGTACGGAAGCTTCACTAACATTCAGCCCACGGTAGAAAACAAAGTCGAGCGGACGACCAAACGCCCGACGGCGTTGATCATCAGTAAAACGCACCTGACGCAGCGACATTTCCCGCGCAAAGCGGTATAAGGCATTCATCCTTCTACGGCTCCAGGCATTGAAATCTCCCGCCATAATGACCGGGCCGCTGTGGTGGGCTATCTGATCGCCAATAGGAAGTAACTGCTTACTATAGACATCCACGCCCAGGCTGAAGTTAACGGCGTGAATATTCACCACCATCAATAAACGCGTATCTGGCAATGGGTAGACCGTCACCAGCGCCGACTTTGCCAGACGCAAAATAGGTTCTCGTTCACGTAACGGACAGCAATAAACAGGATGCGCCGCCGAAAGCGTCATAACACCGGAAGGATGTTGTGGCAGTACGAAAGCAGGCACCTGATCAGCGGCGAGATAGTTAGCGGTCGCAAACTGCACTAACTCTGGTGTTGTTTGCGCTTCCTGCAATAACACCAGATGCGCATCTTTGCCGTAATTTTTCAGTACCGACAACCATTCAGCACGTTGCTGTTTGTAAATGTTCCACACCAGGATCCGAATACGCTCTTCGGTACTTAACGGCTCTCCGGGGGGTAATGCCTGGCCGATGCTCGCAAAAGACCCTGGCGGTAAGATCCTTTCCGCAGGTTGTCCGGCAACATAGCGCATGGCATAGGTGTTTTTTCGCACTTTTGACTTTGAAACCTCTATTACGTCAACCCTTCCGCACTCGGGAGGGTTCTACTGTTATAGGGATTTTAGCTCACTCTTTCAACGAGCAATTGTATATTGTTATGTAAGCAAGTGCTTACATCGGACAGAATTTGGCTCATCATTGATGATCATTAAATCGGATGACTTATCACCTGTCCGAATGGTTTAATAACAAATAAATTCAAAATCTCTTTTATATTTTGCAACAGGAGCAAAAATGAAAGCCACGTCGGAAGAACTCGCCATTTTTGTTTCGGTAGTCGAAAGCGGAAGTTTTAGCCGGGCGGCAGAACAATTAGGACAAGCGAACTCTGCGGTAAGCCGGGCGGTGAAAAAGCTGGAGATGAAACTTGGCGTTAGCCTGCTTAATCGCACCACGCGGCAACTTAGCCTGACGGAGGAAGGGGAACGTTATTTTCGGCGTGTGCAGTCGATTTTGCAGGAAATGGCCGCAGCAGAATCAGAAATCATGGAGACACGTAATACGCCACGCGGACTGTTACGAATCGATGCCGCGACCCCCGTGATATTGCACTTTCTGATGCCGTTGATTAAACCATTTCGTGAACGCTATCCGGAAGTTACTTTATCGCTAGTCTCCTCCGAAACCATTATTAATTTGATCGAAAGAAAAGTGGATGTTGCGATTCGCGCCGGCGCATTAACGGATTCCAGCCTCCGAGCCAGACCGTTGTTTAACAGCTATCGAAAAATTATCGCCTCCCCCGATTATATTGCCCGCCACGGGAAGCCAGAAACTATCGACGATTTAAAGCAGCATGTTTGCCTGGGATTCACTGAACCAGCCTCCCTCAATACCTGGCCGATAGCCTGTAGCGATGGGCAATTACATGAGGTGAAGTACGGTTTGTCATCCAATAGCGGGGAAACGCTGAAACAGCTTTGCCTGAGTGGCAACGGGATCGCGTGTTTGTCTGACTATATGATCGACAAAGAAATTGCACGTGGTGAACTGGTAGAGTTAATGGCAGATAGAGTACTGCCAGTGGAAATGCCTTTCAGCGCCGTTTATTACAGCGACCGTGCAGTGAGCACCCGTATACGAGCCTTTATCGATTTCCTTAGTGAGCATATAAAAACAGCTCCCGGAGGAGCTGTCAGAGAAGTTTAATCCCATTCAGGAGCCAGACCTTCCGGACTTACGAGGCGGTCGTTGCAATCCAGCGTGGCGATCGCTTTTTTGTCTTCGGCATCAAGCTGTAAATTTACTGCCTGCAGGTTACTCTCCAGATTTTCGCGTTTAGTAGAAGAAGGAATAACCGAGTAACCTTCCCCCATCGCCCATGCCAGAATCACTTGTGCCGGAGTCGCATTGTGTTTCGCGGCGATACGAGCAATAACCTCATCTTTCAATGCCTTCCCATAAGCCAGCGTCATGTAGGAGGTAATATGAATGTCGTGCTGTTTAGCCCAATCGACCACTTTATGGTTTTGCAGATAAGGAGAGAGCTCAATCTGGTTGGTGGCGATGTTTTCAGCGCCAACAGCAGTAATCGCTTTTTCCATCAACGGGATGGTGAAGTTGGAAATACCGATCTCACGCGTCAGCCCTTGTTTTTTCGCTTCCAGCAGCGCCTGCATAAACTCTTCTACTGATACCGCATCATTTGGTGACGGCCAATGGATCAGTGTCAGATCGACATAATCGGTACGTAATTTTTGCAGACTATCCTTCAAACTCGGGATCAGTTTGTCTTTGCTGAGATTTTCAATCCAGATTTTAGTGGTGATATAGAGTTCATTACGTGGTATGCCGCTTTCTGCAATCGCCTGACCTACAGCAGCTTCGTTATCATAGATTTGTGCGGTATCAATTGCGCGATAGCCAAGTTCCAGCGCGGTTTTTACTGATGCAATAACAACGTCATCCTTCAGACGGAAAGTACCTAAACCAAATGCAGGGATAGCCATAATATGCCTCTTTTAATGATATGTTCGTTAACTGAGATGATTATGGACTTCAGATTGTTGCGGAAAAAGAGCGTAAAATGCAGAGGATTTTTGCGATTCTGGCAATAATGAAATTGCAGACGAAAAAAAACCTCGAGCGTTAACTCGAGGCTTCTTAATAAGTGGCGGAACGGACGGGACTCGAACCCGCGACCCCCTGCGTGACAGGCAGGTATTCTAACCGACTGAACTACCGCTC